>DUNY01000447.1 GCA_012839145.1 Thermoanaerobacterales bacterium | reverse complement strand
CGATAAATTTCTCCGTGAGCTCGGTGGGTCGCTTGATGACATTGTGCTTCAGCATGTGTACATGAAAGATATCAAAACTCCCAGGGGTGGCGGTTTATTGTTATTAAGGACAAAGAAATAATAAAAAAGCTGGGTGAAATTTCCGGCCATGGAAGTGCCAGGCGTTTTACCGGTGAGTTTGTTTCAAAGCGCATGCATAAAAGATTTGCTACATTGAAGGATGAAGAAAAGAAAAAAGCAGCTTTTCAAAAACTCATGAGCGGTGATGTTTCTCGTTTCGTAGGAACGGCTCCTGTAGTTATTGCTGTTGCTGGAAAAATGGATGTATGGGATCTGCAGATTGATAATGCAGCGGCTATCGAAAACATGCTAATAATGATTTCTGCCTTAGGATTAGGAGCAACATGGGTAATAGCACCTTGCACCGATATCCGCGATGAGCTTGAAGTCTGCGAGCTTTTAGGAGTCCCCAAAGATTATAAATTGATTAGTATCATTCCACTTGGTCATATGGAACGATTGCCCCGTCCTCGGCCACGCCTGGAGCTGAAAGACATTACTTATCAAGATAAGTTCAATAACCCCTATTTCACAGAGTAAGGAGGACTAAGGCATTTATGAAAAACAATGATTATCTAAACAATATAATCATGGATTTAACGGATGTATTATGGGAAGAGCACGGAACAGGTGCTCAGTATCGAACGACTTTGGTAGGAACAAAATATTTTAAAAATAAATATGGAACAAAATTAATTAAAGAAAATTGGCAAGATACTCTGCATGCAGTTGTTGACGTTTTGAAAGATGAAGGCATTATTAATGATGCAACCTACGATAAACAAGATTTTGTATTAACTATAAAATTTAACTCGTGTGTACACTTAGAAACTGAAAAACAACTTGTAGAAAACGGTATTAATATAATTAGCTGCCCGTGTAGCAATGTCGTCATGTATTTTATAGACAAAGTAGTAGGCAAACATAGTGAACTTGTTAAAGTTACCATTGAAAATAATGAATGCGTAGCAACTATTTGTATCATGGGAAGTACATCAGCGTAACAGGTGATTAAGAGGGAGAGGTTATTATTATGTCAGAAGTCAATAAGATAAAACCTATAAGCGAAGCTGTGGCTGCTGTATGGGATGGGGCTCATGTATTTTTAAGCGGTTTTACCATTGCCCGCAATGCTATCGCCATAGCTCATGAGCTGATCCGGCAAAATAAAAAAGACCTGACTTTTTCTCAATGCATTGGAGCAATGGATGTGGATCTCTTAGTAGGGGCAGGAGCAGTTAAAAGATATATTTATGGTGGCGGCTCCTTAGATCGCTTTGGTCCCCTTTGCAATATTAATCGAGCTATCGAAGAAGGCACCATTGAAGTAGATGAGTGGAGCGGATTATCAATGGCAATGAGGTTTTTGGGAGGATCCCTTGGACTTCCTTGCATACCAATACAGTCTTTATTTGGCTCCGATATTCTAAAAAACTTGTTAAACAAGAAAGCCCCAGAAGTTAAAGTTTCTGAGTGCCCATTTACAGGGGAAAAGATGCTTCTTTTAAAGACACTACAACCCGATTTCGCGTTTATACATGTTCCCAAAGCCGATTGTAAAGGAAATGCAATTATTTATGGACCTCGTTGGGACGAGGATGCAGCAAAAGCGGCCGATAATATTATTATTGTTGCTGATGAAATTATATCTACAGAACTCACTCCCTTTTTAGTAGAAGAAGTTAAGATACCTGCCTGTCGTGTGTCAATGGTTGTTCATCAGCCTTTCGGAAGTCATCCCACATCGTTATATGGCATGTATGACTATGACTATGAACACATAACTGAATATGTCTCCCATGCAAAGAAGCCACAAGGGATGCAGGATTACCTGAACCGTTATGTCAGAGGAGTTAATGATTTTTCTGAATATCTAGAGCTAGTGGGCGGTTTAAAGAAAATGGCTAGTATCAAGGCGGATTCCTTAAAAAAATATTAATAGATTAGGAGAATATTTATGTCAGATCTTAATTTTTCAAAGGGTGAAATAATGGCTGCCGCCGGGGCTCGGGAGATAAAAGATGGACAGAATGTGGTTGTAGGAATAGGGTTACCCCAAATCTCTGCACTTTTAGCTCAGTATACACATGCGCCTAACCTATGCATGATCAATGAACAAGGAATAATTGATCCTTTACCTATCGACCCTTCGGTCGGTATGGCCGATCCTCGGATGTGGT
>DUNY01000219.1 GCA_012839145.1 Thermoanaerobacterales bacterium | reverse complement strand
CCTTGATTTGTAGTGATGGAGCGATTATTAAAGACATATACTCAAATAACACAATTTATAACCTTCTTCCAAGGGAAATAGCGATAGATGTTATGAGAATGGCACTTGACTATAAAAATTTCAGAATTCAAGTTTTTACAAAAGACGGAAAGATTTATGCTGGTCAAAGTTATCGCGCCACTTATTTTAAACATTTTTTAAAGGAACCGCTGAAACACTCACTAAGAGGATATTTTAATTTAATGAGAGACTTTGTGTTTATACCGGTCAAAAATACGGGTAGTATTCAAGGAACTATTGCGGCTATCGATAAATCCCCGGCGAAGGTCGTAGTTTATGGTAATGAGAGACCAGATGATTTAAAGGATTTCATCAATAAATTAGCAGCTAAATACGGTGATAAAATTTCCATAACCTCTGCCATAGAAAATTGCATTGATATTTTAAACGGCGGAATATCTAAAGCTAAGGGCCTTTCCATGCTTTCTGAAAAACTTGGTATAAAGCGAGAAGAGATAATAACTGTCGGGGATAATATCAATGATATGGAAATGCTTGAATATGCAGGTTTAGGTGTAGCCATGGGGAATGCTCCTGAACGGGTAAAAAACATGGCGGATTATGTAACAGATACCAATGATAACGACGGTTTGGCAAAGTTCTTGGAAAAACTCAATTCAGTACAAATTACAACAGAGAAATTTTATGCTACACAAACAAACATTTGTCAGAGCGAAAGATGTTAAAGTGACGAGATACCTGTAAATAATCATTTATGCTTGACTTTTTAGAGACGCTAAACGGAAAAGTCACTATACCATGCACATATATCATTGCCGAGCAAACTTAGCGGTGGTAAAAAACAGTAAAGTGGACGTTGACACGTCCACTTTACTGTTTTAGATTACTTCGAAGTGCAGGTCTATTACGAAGTCACTGCATGAGCTTGTCTAAGCCTGTAACGCTCTAGGGCGAAATGAACTATACCTCCTATGAATTCGGCCCCTGTCATGTTTTCAGCTTCTGCCATATACCCCATGTATCCACTATGAGCTTTACCTGAAGACATGGTGAGACCGGCAAAAGTATTCAGCTCCAGAAAGTATGGTGTTCCGTCTTCGGCAACAATCATATCTACACGACCGAAATCTTTAGCGTTTAAAACTTTGTATATCCTTTTTGCTGTGTTCTTAATCCTATCTTCTTCAGCCTCGGAAAAATCAGCGGGGCAGTGGATAATTTCGTTGTCCAGCATCTTGTGTTCGTAGGTATTAGTGATGGCTGAATTGTACTCGATTTCAAGAATAGGTAATACTCTCGGTTTATCATTACCTATAATACCCACAGTTATTTCCCGACCTTTTATGAACTCTTCTACTAAGGCAGCCTGACCTATTTTTTGTGTAATTTTCTCGATTACTTTAGGTAAACCTTCGGGACTTTTGACCACGTTTTCTTCACTTATTCCAGCACTTCCACGACCACTGACGGGTTTTACGAACAATGGATATTTTAGAGAATGTTCAGGAATTTCTTTAGAATTTTTTGTTACAAAAAACTTTGGTGTAGGTAGCTTGTGAAAAGCCACTAGTTTTTTCCTGGCTGCTTTGCTTGTGGCAATCAGGTCTAAGCCTGAACCGACGAAAGGTATGCCGAAAGCTTCCAAAAAAGCTACTTCTTTTAGTGATGAGGCGTTAAAAATCATATCTATCTTTTGGCGGAGCAGCTCTTTGAGGGTTTCCTTAGGATCTTTTTTCCATTCGATTAAAGCTGCATCAAAACCGGCTTCTTTGATGGCGGTCATGTGTTGAAAGGCCTCATCGTAAGCGTCGTCGTAGATATTGTCTTGTGAGAGCCTTTTTTGAAGCTCTACATTTCTAAACTTGCGCCAAAAGACTCCTACTTTCAATTTTATACCACCCCTTTATATTATTTTTCAAATGTACAGATAAAAACTCCTTAAGCTCATGCTTTAGGAATTAGTATAAATTATACCATATTATACGGTT
>DUNY01000297.1 GCA_012839145.1 Thermoanaerobacterales bacterium | reverse complement strand
ACTATAAAAAAGTAACACTAAGAAATGATCGTTATAACGAAGAAGCTTTACATGGAAAAGAAGCGTTTTATCAAAATTTATGTCTATAAAATAATAAACACCTAAAAAGGTGTTTATTTTCATTTGGTGGAGGCGAGGGGAATCGAACCCCTGTCCGAAGGTACATCAATAAAAGCGTCTACAGGTTTATCCCTCATTTTAGATCTCGCCTGCTTTACTCCTGAGGGCTAGATTAAAGCGAGGCCAGCTTTGTAAGTTTCTCCTATAGTGCCAAAGCAACACTATGGGAAAATCCCGGTTTTATGACACCCTTGATCCCAGCAGCCGGGCACCACCGGGGAGGATGCGCAAGCTTAATTAAGCTGCGTAAGCGTAATCGTTTTTGGCGTTTAATTTAACGCTTCCGGATTTACGAGTCGGAAAGCTCGACCTGCAGCTATTATCCCTGCCACCCCCGTCGAAACCAAACGCCCCCATATTTAATTGTTCTAAAGTTATTATACAACAAGGATAGAGAAATATCAAGAAAGCGTGAAATTAAAGCCTCTTCCATCTTCAACTTCTTTGGTAATCTCTTTCTTCTCCCTTCAGTGTGTCTGCAGCACCCTTATATTGCTTTATGGTTCCTTTGTCAGTATCTATTATATAAAATAGTTATGTCAGGCAGTTTCATATGCCCGGCATAACTATCTTCTCTCATATTATATGTTTTTTATCCCAGATGCCGCTTCTTCATCCATAATTATAGTCACATCCTGGTGAAGCATCAGTAAAGATGCTGGAGTTTTTGTGGTAATAGTATTGTTATTAAGAAGCTTTGCCATTATTTCTGCCTTGGCTTGGCCGCTTGCCAGCAGTAGTATTTTTTTTGCTTTCATAATGGAACCAATGCCCATAGTTATTGCTTTTGTTGGAACTTGATCGGCGGAGTCAAAATATCTGGAATTAGCTTTAATTGTATCCTTCGAAAGATCAGTCAGATGTGTATCGACGATTATTTCATCAGCCGGTTCATTAAAGCCAATATGACCATTGACACCAATACCCAATAATTGCAAGTCAATACCGCCGTACTTTTCAATTTCTTTATCGTATTTCTTACAATAGGAGTTTATGTCAGACACTAGACCGTCAGGAATATGAACATTTTCTCTTTGTATGTTTATGTGATTGAAAAGATTTTCGAACATATAATATTTGTAGCTCTGTGGATTGTCAGGAGTAAGACCGAGGTATTCATCCAGATTGAAGGATACTATTTTGGAAAAATCCAAACCCTCCTCACGATGCATCCGAATGAGCTCTTTGTATGTGCCCTTCGGAGTGCCTCCGGTAGCAAGGCCGATTACCAAATCAGGTTTTTGTCTGATTTCATTGGCGAAAATCTGCGCAGCTTTATTACTGAGAGCGGAATAATCTTTTTCAATAAATAACTGCATTATATTACCTCCTGTCGATTTTAGATTATCCATTAAAGATTATACCACCGGAGTGGCGTGTTGTATACCCGTTTAAACAGATAGGACACTTTGCGCAAATTGTCAGCAACTTTTCGAATATTTGGTTTGCTTTCAATTTTCCCCGGCTCAATTTCCCTGGCAATTAGCCGAGGTGGAGCAGCACCTTTGATGAGCATGGGCAGGTGCCATTATTAACACCGGAGTGACTCTTAGTAATTTATACAATTACTAAGAAAGTTGTGTATAAGTTCCGGATATGCGTAAAAATCTATGTGCATGTAAGAGGCAAGGCAGCTTTTATAAATGTAGCCACACTGCCACTCTCGATTTTCTTCGGGTTTTTTTATTATATAACTTATTTTATCTGAAGAGCCTTCTATTTTGGAATAGTGAAATTCATGGCCTGAAATAATACTGCCTTTAGTTGCTATTACATTGTCTTTTATCGCTTCTGCCGTCACATAACCAAAATTCTGGAGTCGGTTAGTCATAATTGCCTCACCGTTAAAAATTCCTACCATGGGATGTCTCTTGCCATCCCGGTCACGAATAGCTTTCATGAGATACATAAGGCCACCACCTTCGGCATAAGTCGGGAGTCCTCCCTCTATAGCATTAAATATGGAATCTTGCATTGATTTGTTTTGACTTAGAACTTGACCGAAGTTTTCGGGAAAACCTCCACCAAGATAGAGGCCTGATACCTCATCAGGGAGCTCGGAATCTCTTAAAGGACTAAATGGCACCAACAATGCTCCTTTTTCTTCAAAGAGCTCCAAACCGGCTTGGTAATAAAAGCAGAAGGCATCGTCCATTGCAATGGCGATTTTTGTTTTTGGGTCATTTTCGGCTGGGATTATTTTCTGTTTTAAGGTTGTATTGTTTTCAACCGGACTTGCCTTTTGCAAAATTCCATCTAAGTCAATATTTTCCTCGATCAGATGGTAAAGTCTTTCAAGGCTGTGCTCAAGATCCTGCATTTCCTCCGGAGGTATAAGACCTAAAGGCCGCTCGGGAATTGCTAAATCCCTTTCCTTCGGTAGATAACCGAGAACAGGAACCCCTGTGTCTTTTTCTATGCACTCCTTCAAAAGTTCAAAATGCATCTCCCCTCCGACCCGGTTAAGCAGCACTCCCGCCAAGTTCAACTCCGGGGCAAAATCCCTAAAGCCCATTACCATGGCTGAAGCACTTTTTGACATACCGCCGGCATCAACAACTAATATTACCGGCAGGGCAAGCAGTTTTGCCCCATGGGCACTACTAGCAAACCCTGAGGAATCTCTACCGTCAAAAAGCCCCATTACACCTTCAACTATTGAAATATCTCCATACCGGGCTTTTTCATGATATAATTTCTTAAACTTTTCCTCACCCAGCATGTGAAGATCGAGATTGTAGGAAAAGCTGCCGCTTATGAGTCGGTGATAAGTTGGATCAATGTAATCAGGCCCAATTTTAAAAGGCACAACCTTGTATTTTTTGGAAAGCACACCCATAATCCCCAAGCTTATGGTAGTCTTGCCGGAACCACTATGCGTTCCTGCTATCATTATGCCTCTGCTCATAAATGATCAGTCCTTTCTTGCTCTCTGATATTACCAAAAACCTCTGTATAAGTTATGTTTGACTTATAATGTTACAAGGTATTGATGATGGCTAACGGCAACTTTTAAGCTGGACAGTTGTCATTCTTATAGCTCCCTTCAGAGGAACATAACCTAAAGCCCCTTAGCTACAAAACGTCAAGAAGCTTTTTTATGCCGGTAAATAATCATAAAATCACACCTCCTATCGCTCGTAGGCCAGTGGAACAAGTGCAGGCGGGTCTCCTGGCTCAGGTTCATCGTTCCTTATGAAGATATAATTCATACATAACTGCAATTTTACTGTATATTAATTCATTCAAGAGATACGATTTAATTAATGTTAGGCTTAGATCTAAATTGACAATTTTTTAGATTGCATTTGCCACAATTGTGATCTTCATCCGGTATTGCTAATTTCTTTCCTATTCCATATACCACACTTATGGTCTTAACCGGTGTCATCATCATACTCTCCTTTAAAGTGACGCCTATAGATTCACCATCCAGCAATTTAAATAATGAGGTTTGATCTTCTATAGGCCAGCCATCGCTTCCCGGTGAAAGTCCCATGGTTAAACCATTGCCTGCAAGTCTTGCCCTTTCACATAGTTTTCGGAAAAAGTTACTTTTTAAATCATATAATGCTACACTTCCAATGGCATCGTAAATTAAACCCGTCAAATAATCACCATTTGAGAAATAATCCGCACTTCTTTTTTCAATTTGGTCGCCTACAGTCAAAAATACTGCTGCGATTTTTTCAGCTTTTTCAAGCTTTTCAATAATATATTTGCCTGAAAAGATAGGTCCCTCTTTGAAAATTACCTTCATGTTTTCTTTGTCGATAGAAAAATTAAAATAATCATAGCTTGCATGAGGCTTGATTATTGACAAAGCTGTGTATAGAGCTTTGTCAATTTCTTTTTCCAATAAGGGGGACCGTTTTTGATCTTTGAGTGTTTTATAACCCAAATACTTGAATACATCATGTTTCACTACCCTTACAGGCATCTTAATTACCGGCATTTTTGACACCTCATTAAGATATACATTGTGTACTTCAGTAGCAACAATGTTCATGCTCATAAAATTTCGTTGCTTCTTCAAAGTTTGCTGTTATAATACCAATATAGGGATATAAAAATAGTTCGGGTTAATATCAAAATATGTATACTGGTACTTTAGGGCAAAGTCTTAAAGGAGAATTTTTTTGTTTAAATAAATGAATGTAAGGAGGGAATCGGCATATCTGCATCGTATTTAAAAATACATAAAAAATCATTTCTTATCTTAGTAGTTATATGTATAATATCTTTCATTGTGATAGAAAGTCTTATAATAATCAATTCATTTACAGATGACGACCTGCCGGTAGATTATGTGGTGGTCTTGGGTGCCGGGTTGTTCGGTGATCAGCCTTCACCCTCATTGTATTACAGGTTGCAAAAAGCTTTGGAGTATGCGAAAAAATATCCGCATGTACCCATAGTGGTGTCCGGAGGCCAAGGGCCAGATGAGTGGATTACCGAAGCCGAAGCAATGGAGCATTTTTTTATAAAAAACGGTGTTGAAGCAACAAGGATAATAAAAGAAGAGAGTTCCACCAGCACCAAAGAAAATTTGATATTCACCAAAGAAGTGATTAAGCATATGGGTGAAACAATAAAACCAAAAGTCATGATTGTAACAAGTGAATATCATATGTTTCGTGCCAAGTTTCTGGCAAAACGAAACGGTTTTATCCCCTATGGAAAATGCGCACCTACTCCGGCTTATCCCAGATACTTAAAACCCGTATATTACTTGCGGGAATACTTTGCAGTCATAAAATCTTTTTTGTTTGATTAGGTTTATAAAAAATCAAAAAGGTTGTTGACAAACAAAACGTTTCCGTGTAATAACGGCTCGTTTAAATACCTAATAGGCGCCTAGCATTTTCACCATTTATAAGAGCCTGTTCTTCTTGGCTAAGACCCGCTTCTGATATTTCTCTCAAATATCTTTTCATAGGCAGCAAGGGATAATCGCTTCCGAATAACACCTTATCCAAAACTTTAATATCACTAGCAGCTTTATATATGTTTTTATCATACAGCAATGGGGAGGCAGCTATGTCGTAATATACATTTTGGCTTTGTCTCCGTATCTCAGGCATCAATTCATAAAACAGTAGCCCACCACCCCAGTGGGCAAATATAACTTTGATGTCGGGAAAGTTTTGTGCAAAGGCACTGGCTCTTTGCGGTGTGGTATCAGTCTTCCCACAGTAATAATGGCCTACAGGTTCATTAGTGTGGATTATCAAAGGAATGTCTCGCTCTATGCATAGATTGGCTAAGTTTGACATTTCTTTAGGGTCCGCTATATCAAACCCCTGTCCCTGAGGAAATATTTCCCCTACTCCCTTTAGCCCCAAGGCCAAACATCGATCAATCTCCTTTTCCAAGTCTGGCGCGGTAGGCGTAACTACCATATATCCTATTAGCTTATGGGGATATTTTTTAATAGCTTCAGCCACATAGTCGTTAACATATCGACAAAGCCCCATATCCCTAAAAGCAAAGCCGAATGTTACAGCCTTATCAACCCCCGAGCTTTCAAGTTCTTTTACAACATCATCAGCCGTCGCAAACTTATTTACAGGGCTTTCACTTAGAAGCTTAAAATAATCCTCTCTTTCAGCTATTTTCTTCCAATCTTTTATAACATCCGGTGGTGTAACATGCACATGAAAATCTATCTTCAAGTTCCACTTCCCCCAATATTCTTCTTAACGCCAACTTATTTTTGGCAATCTTTATTTTTTTGATTTACGCTTTTGTTTTAAATCTTTATAAACCAAGCTATTCAGCAAAGACCCACGATATAACATTAATTCCCCTTTGTGTTTTATGACAAACAAAACGTCTCCGTGCAATATTTGTGTTACCCTCTTAGTTTTGCTAAATTTGTTAAGTAAGGTGGTCTCATGATGCCTTTTTCGGTTATTATTCCCGTGATGTTCTGATTAGGAGTTACATCGAAGGCAGGATTGTAAACTTTAATGCCTTCCGGAGCAATCCGGACACCGTTTATATGAGTAATTTCCTTAGCATCTCTTTCTTCAATTGCGATTTGCTCTCCATTGTCAATTTCAAAGTCTATGGTTGAAATAGGAGCTGCAATATAAAAAGGTACATTAAAATCTTTGGCTATCTGGGACAGCATATATGTACCGATTTTATTGGCCGTGTCACCATTTGAGGCAATCCGGTCCGCTCCGACGATAATAACATCAATTTTGCCATCCCTTATCAAAACCGGAGCTACACTGTCGGGTATAAGTGTGGCAGGGATACCCTCTTGGACCAGTTCCCAAGCAGTAAGTTTAGCTCCTTGAAGCCTAGGCCTAGT
>DUNY01000411.1 GCA_012839145.1 Thermoanaerobacterales bacterium | reverse complement strand
TAATTGCTATAAAAAATGGAACAATATAATTTAGAACCAATTTTAACTAACTTTAGTGTAGCAGAAATATATGCTCTTGTATTAACTCGTGTTGGTTCCGAAAAAGCCAGATACTGGCTAAGAAGTAGTATCTGGTCTATACAAAGAATAACTGAGAAGAGGATGAAAAGCGAGCTGTAGACATTTTGTTCAAATATAATGATAAGACTTTTTCTTATACAGATGCAATAAGTTTTGTTTTAATGGAGAGACTAAAAATTGATACAGCATTATCATTTGGCAAACATTTTATACAATATGGCTTCAAAAATATTTCTTCTTAAGATCAATAAAAACGGTTTCCAGTGATTCTGATTGGAAACCGTTTTTCTTTAGTTTACCTATAGCTATCATGCGACTGATATAATCTCCAACGTACTGCATCATGTGCTACATCTGTTTCAATGTTCGTCTCAAAAATTCTCTGGTGCGTTCTTTTACCGGATTGTTGAAAATTTGCTCAGGAGGGCCTTCTTCTTCAATAACACCCTTATCCATAAATACAACTCTATCAGACACTTCTTTTGCAAATTCCATTTCATGAGTTACTATTAGCATGGTTAGTCCTGTTTGAGCAAGTTTCTTCATAACCCTAAGAACTTCTTCCACCAACTCAGGGTCAAGGGATGATGTAGGTTCGTCAAATAACATAACATCCGGTTCCATTGAGAGGGCCCGGGCAATTGCAACTCGCTGTTTTTGCCCACCTGATAATTGTTTTGGTTTTGCATTGATGTATTGTTCCATTCCAACCACTTGCAAGTATTTCATAGCAACTTCCTTAGCCTCTTCCTTGGACCGTTTTAACACTTTCATTTGTCCCACTGTACAGTTGTTTAAGACATTGTGATTATTAAATAGATTAAATTGTTGAAATACCATGCCTAATTTGGCGCGATATGCGTATATATCATGATTATTATCTAAAATATTTTCCCCGTTATAAATGATTTTCCCACCACTTGGTTTTTCCAAAAGGTTAATACAACGAAGCAGAGTTGATTTACCTGACCCGGACGAACCGATTATACAGACAACCTCACCTTTGTTTACCGAAAAATTAATGTCCTTTAATACTTCATGTGTTCCGAAGGATTTGCTTAAATGCACTATATCAATTACCTTTTCCATGATTTTCCTCCTCTCACATCAATACTGGCAGAGTTCACAATTTATATTTTACGGTTCGGTGTTATATTTGCATTGGATTACCAATTACTTCAAAATTATCCGGACCGTCTATTTTCTTTTCCATATAACGTAAGATTCTTGTCACCGTAAAAGTCATAACAAAGTATATAACAGAAGCAATAAAAAAAGTTTCAAAATACTTGTAGTTGTTGCCCACAATTGATTTTGTTTGGAAGAATAATTCTGTTACAGAAATTACATTAAGCACTGAGGTATCTTTAATATTTATTACAAATTCATTACCTGTTGCCGGCAAGATATTGCGAATTACTTGTGGCAATACCACATTAACCATGGTTTGCATATGATTCATACCTACAGCGTGAGCTGCCTCAAATTGTCCTTTATCTATAGATACAATGCCACCACGAACAATTTCAGCCATATAAGCACCTGTATTAATAGATACAATCAAAAAAGCTGCTGTCAATCTATCCATGTCAAGACCTAATGCCTGTGCGGAGCCGTAATAGATTACCGTGGCCTGAACAATCATAGGTGTCCCACGAAATACTTCCACATAAACATTTAAGATGGCATTGATGCATTTCAAAATTAGTTTTTTTACTCCTGATTCAGGTATTGGAACACTGCGTATAATACCAACTAATAAACCGATAAAAAATCCTATAATAGTGCCCGTTATGGAAATCAAAAGTGTTGTACCGGCTCCACGCAGAAACATAGGCCAGTATTTTAAGGTGATTCTGATTATCTGCTCAAAGCTCATATGAGTTTCCTCCTTTTGGCACTGCTCTGTTTAGGTTCTATCCTTAAAAGTCATCAACCAAGGGCATGCCCCGTTGCTTATCCCACTGCTTGCAGAAGCAGAGGGATAAGCAACGGTAGCCATCGGATAAATATTATTCTTCCGGCTGATTTTCGATAGCCTTATCCATGAGTTCTTCTTTTTCCGCATCCGAAATGCCTACCAATACCTCATTTATCTCCTCAATTAATTCACTTTCCTTCACAAGGCCCACAGCAATGGCAGTGTCATCATCAGATGTTACAAAGCCATCCTCAAATTCAACAAATGTAAAGTTTTCATTGGCAGCCGCCGCACTGACAGCTTCCGGCTTCTCCGAGATATACCCGTCGATCATTCCTGATTCAAGAGCAACCCTCATTGCAGAGAAATCATCCATAGCCGGTTCTTTTATCACACCTTCGATTTGGTCAATTACCGTATAGTGGAATGTGCTTATTTGAGCAGTTATTTTTGCACCTTTAAAATCTTGAATGGATGTAGCTTCTTCATACTTCCCTCCTCTTTTAACAACCATAACCAAATCTGATTTGTAGTAATTGGCCGAGAAATCTATGCTTTCTTTGCGCTCCGCCGTAGGTGACATACCTGCGATAATCGCATCAATTTTACCGGAAGTTAATGCGGGCAAAAGACCAGACCATTCAGTTTTGACAATAACCAGTTCTCTTCCCAAGCCATCGGCGATTTTTTTTGCAATTTCTACATCATATCCTGCTGCATATTCGGCACAACCATCTATTGGCACTGCACCATTGAAATCATCGAGTTGAGTCCAGTTAAACGGCGGATAATCGCATTCAAGACCTACTTTAAACGTCTTACCTTCCGGTGTATCCCCCACCTTCTGTGAATTTGCACTTTGTGAATTGTTACTTGACCCACATCCTGCCAGTAGCAGGATTATTGATAAAAATATTGCTACTGATAGTAATACTTTTTTGTTCATTACTAATACACTCCTTTTTTAATTTAAATTAAGGGAAAAAATCCTTCATTTTCATTCAGGATGACAAATACAAAAAAGACCCGAGCTGAACTCGGGTCTTAATGTCTATTGTTGCCCAAATTCCTCTACTTATCCCAATTGAGATAGCTCAACCCAATAAACCGGGGTGTTTATTAGGACAGTCCTACAGCTATTAACTGCAGGCCCAGCAAATAATATGAGAGAATATTATTCACTTCGGCAATACTTCCTTCTCCTTAGTATCATTGCTTCACTCTCAAGCTTCACTATGGATTGTTAAGTACTGCGCCTCTACCTCACTTGTGAAAAGTGAGGCTTTGCCTATGCAATTGTATTTTATATTTTACAACAACTTTGTATATTTGTCAAACTAATCAAGATTTTAGGGCTGATAGACTTAAAATTATCAAATTTTCATCATAACAGCTCCCGCTTTTTGAAAGCAGGAACTGTTTGTCAAGTATCTAGATAAACAGCGGTGCGAACACCAATGCTACAATGGTCATCAATTTTATTAAAATATTTATCGACGGTCCGGAAGTATCTTTAAACGGATCTCCTACCGTATCTCCAACCACTGCCGCTGCATGGGTTGAAGTGCCTTTTCCTCCTAAGTGCCCTGCTTCGATGTATTTCTTGGCATTGTCCCAAGCACCGCCTGAGTTTGACATCT
>DUNY01000399.1 GCA_012839145.1 Thermoanaerobacterales bacterium | reverse complement strand
CTATATCAGCAACATTAACTCGGAAATTCCAAACCTGATCGAATCCTCCCGCAAGGGTTATATTGTACGGAATAAAAAACTGCTGGCCAACGTAATAAACTCGGTAAAAGCGTCCTATTCCCCGCAAACCGTTGAGGATCGGAAAAAGTACATTTTGCGGAAGCTGTTGCTGGAAACTGACATGTACGACCTCGACAACCTTGCAATCGAGCTGTTCATTTCCCCAGTAACCTTGACAAATGAGCTGCAAAAGCTGAAAATGGAGCTTGCCGACTTTGAGCTTACAATAAAGACAAAGAACAATCTGGTCTTTATTGACGGACAGGAAACAAACAAAAAAAAGCTGATAAGCAAGCTTATTTACGAGGATTCAAAGGACTCGTTCCTAAGCATTAAAATGATGCAAAGCTACTTGCCCCATTTCGACCTGACCATCGTAAAGCAAATAGTGTCGGACAAGCTGCAGAAACATCATTATTTTATGGACGACTTCTCATTACTTAACCTGGTGCTGCACATAGCTATAACCATGGAAAGGAAACTGATCCAAAAAACTGTAGTAGAGGACGCTGGTACCGGCAACTGGGAGAGCTTAGTTAACGCACATATTCAAGAGATGGTAGTGGATATTACCGGACAGGTGGAAAAGCAGTTCGGCGTAGAGTTTGTTGATGGCGAGATTTATGACTTTGCCCTGCTTATAAAGACCCGAGCAATTTCCAACTCGATAAATGACATCAACATGGATCAACTGAGCGAATTTGTAGGAGAGGATATTATCCGGCTGGTTTCTTTGATACAGACCCGTACCAAGGAAACTTACAATATAACGATAATGCGCCAGGATTTCACCGTAAGGTTCGCGCTGCATATAAAGAACCTGCTTATCAGGCTCAAACACAATATCGTCCTACGTAATCCGCAGATGTTGGACATCAAGAACTCATATCCATTCATCTACGATGTTTCTGTATTTATCGCCAATATCATTACACAGGAAAAAGGCTACGTATTAACCGAAGATGAGATATCATATATCGCATTGCACCTAGGAGTTTTAATTGAGGAAAGAAAGGTTATAAAGCATGAAGTGAGGGCAATATTGGTAAATCCTCAATACTTAATAAAATCAATGGATATAGTGAATAGGCTAAGTTCGGTATTTGAGAATAACCTGCTGATAACCGAGATAGTTTCGGCACAGCATGAACTTGAAGCTTATTCCGATTACGACTTGATTATTACAACTACCCCATTTGAAGTATATCCTGGAAAGCCCTACGTGCAAATATCCGCTTACCTAACCAACAAGGACATATTGTCTGTTTCCAAAAAAATAGAAGAGGTACTGAAGGATAGGATAAAAGTAAAGGTGAAGTCGAAGCTGGAAATGATGTTTAAGGAAGAACTGTTTTTTGTAGGTGAAAGCTTCAAGAACCAAAACGACGCCATAAATGTCATGGCCGACGCACTTGAAAAGCAGGGCATCGTGGACAGCTCTTTTAAAAAGAAGTTATTTGAACGGGAGCGGGTCAGTTCCAGCGCATATATGAACATAGCCATGCCCCATCCGCTGGAAATGTGCGCGCTAAACTCCGCTATAGCTGTGTCCATCCACCCGAACGCCATTACGTGGAACAACAACAAGGTTAACATAATTTTTATGCTCGCTATTAACATCCGGGACAGCTTGTTTTTAAAAGATATCTTTGATTTCATTATCGAGGTGATTTCGGAAGAGAAAAAACTCAAAACTATACTGGAGGTAAAAACGTATGACGATTTTATTGCAACATTGGTATCTTTTGCAAAATAGTAGGGATCATTATGACAAAACTTTACGCATTTTTGCTCAAAAATAATTTTTTTCTTGATCCTTTTTTCCTTAAAAACTTAATCCTAACTATGTGCAATCAAAATAAAGTTCTGTCGTAAAGGCAGGATCAAGGTATATGAAAAAAGGGAAAAGGACTATTCTTATCATAAATAATCGGTTGTGAACATTTATTAGTGTAAATGGTTGCAGGTGAAATGTCGTATCTGCGAGCTACTAGAGCTATATTTCCAACTTCCTGGCTTTCTTTAATTGGCTGCTCTTTAAATTCTTCGCTATACTGTTTTGTTGTCATCTAAGTTAATCCCCTGTTTTTCATATTAGCATATACAAGGGTTTTGTCCAAGCTGGTTAGGGGGCTATAAAGATATCAATTACTGCATTTTATATTTAATTTATTCATTCTTTCCCTTTTCTTTTTATTCATTTTTGGTACTGCAATACACAAAAAATCTTCCGTTCTGCTAAAAGCCACATAATATAATCTGCTGTTATCTTCTTCATGATTGATATCTGGATCAAATAAGTATTCTATGTCATTTATGTTTTCTATAAAAACTAAAACCGATTGAAATTCAGCCCCTTTTGCTTTATGAATTGTTCTAATAGTAGCTTTCTTTTCTTCTTTAAGCTTTAAAT
>DUNY01000287.1 GCA_012839145.1 Thermoanaerobacterales bacterium | reverse complement strand
GTGACAGGGGACGGTTCTATTGACACCTTTATTTGGGGAGTGGTATTATTCCAAATGGAGGTGTTTTCATGACAAGAACGGCAAGAGAAATTAGTAATACGGGGATATACCACATCGTCCTAAGAGGAATCAACAAGCAAAACATTTTTCATGATATGGAAGATAAAGAGAGATTTCTAAATACATTGAAAAAATATAAAGGCATATGTGAATATGAGATTTACGGCTATTGCCTGATGAACAATCACATCCATATATTAATCAAAGAAGGCAAAGAGACAATATCGCAAATAATGAAACGAATAGGAGCAAGTTATGTTTATTGGTATAATACGAAATATGAAAGATCCGGTCATTTATTTCAAGGCAGATTCAAAAGTGAAACTGTGGAAGATGAAAAATATCTACTGACGGTATTGAGATACATCCATCAGAATCCAACAAAAGCGGGGATAGTAGAGGAGATTGCAAACTATAAGTGGAGCAGTTATAATGAATATTTTAAC
Source organism: Thermoanaerobacterales bacterium (assembly GCA_012839145.1). Lineage (GTDB taxonomy): Bacteria > Bacillota > Thermosediminibacteria > Thermosediminibacterales > Tepidanaerobacteraceae > DUNY01. The sequence continues at coordinate 3,752 of DUNY01000287.1, read as the reverse complement.
AAAAATGGTGTTATTACTGATATAGATTTTGTGCTCAGCATATTAAATTCTGACTACGTCAAGGCAGTAAAAGAGTTTGAAGAATTTATGGCTGAAGAAAATAAGGATAAATGTTTGAGCTATAGGGTTAAGCGGAGAAAGCAGTTATCAGATGAGCACGTCGCAAAGCTAATCAAAAAAATAATAAAATCAGATGATATATATATTCTCCATAATATGAACAAAAATGAGAGAAATAAAATAATAAAGAAGCTCAAACAGCAAGGAGCTTCAATAAGACAGTTGGCTAGGGTAACAGGGTTAGGTAGACGAATAATTGAAAAAGCGTAACCAAGAGGTGACGGTGTCAGGGTGACAGTCGAAAGGTGACATAGAACCGTCCCCCTGACACCATATGACACCCCTTTGAGAACCGTCCCCTGTCACATTTGGTTACTATTGTATAATTTTTAAAAAAATGCTATGATAAAGATGAAGTATCCACATATAATATATAATGGTATGAAAAAGGTGAGAGAGACCCTTTTAAAGGGCGCCGAAGGTGAAAGCCAATTATTGGCCAAACTCTCAGGCAAAAGGATCGTCTTTGGACCAGCCTCTGGAGAGCTATGCGCCGACGAGGAAAATCTTTCAGGCAACAGGACAGAGGTTCTAAGTATAGGCTATGTTGTATTGTTTTATACTTAGAACATTTTTTTATCGCTAAAATAACAAAAAATTCCCGCTTTTATTAAATTTACAAAAAAAGGAGGAATAAGATGCTTAAAAAAACTCCACTCTATGAAGAGCATGTAAAACTTAAGGCAAGGATGGTTAATTTTGCAGGCTTTGAAATGCCAATCCAGTATTCGTCCATAATCCATGAGCATATGGCAGTAAGGGAAAAAGCCGGTATTTTTGATGTGTCACACATGGGAGAAATATTGGTTAAAGGACAAAAGGCCGGCGATTTTCTAAATGGTATTCTTACCAATAACATCCACAAAATTAAAGAAGGTCGAGTCCAATACACCATCATGACCTATGAAGACGGCGGAACAGTGGATGACCTTATGGTTTACAAACTCAGCCAAGCGAAGTACTTGCTTGTTGTGAATGCAGCAAATAAGGACAAGGATTTTGAGCATATGAAAAGCTTTGTTCCAAAAGATGTCACAGTAGAAGATGTAAGTGACGAATACGGTCTTATTGCCATTCAAGGCCCCGAAAGCTCAAAGTTTGTAGATGAGCTGTTAGGAGGGGTAGAGCTCAAACCCTTTAACTTTAAAACCATGGAATACGACAACGATACTTTGATTATATCCCGCACTGGATACACTGGCAGTGACGGTTTTGAAGTGTATGGGCAGCCTGAAGCAGTAAAAAAGCTGTTTTGCAAGTTTATTCATATGGGTGTAACACCCTGCGGGCTGGGGGCAAGGGATACCCTGCGCTTTGAAGCTGGTCTACCATTATACGGCAATGAACTGGGACCGGACATTACTCCTGTTGAAGCAGGCCTGCACAGATTTATCGACCTTAATAAACCTTTTAACGGACGAGATGTGCTGCAGGCTCAAAAGGAGCAGAGCGACAGAAGGCAGCTCATAGGACTTAAACTCTTGGACCGAGGCGTGCCCAGGCAGGGTTACCCGGTATATTATGAAGGCAATCAGATAGGCAAGGTCACCTCAGGAGGTTTCGCCCCTTATTTAAAGAAATATTTGGCCATGGCTCTGGTAAAAATACCATCTAATGGCCTTGATAATAAACCCTTCGATATTGAAATTCGAGGAAAAAAACGCAGGGCAGAAAAAGTATCCACTAATTTTTTAAAGGCGACAGAGGTTCGTTAGACTGTGTAAAAAGTCACAGTATGAAAGATGGTCAATATTGTCATCCTGAGCGAAGCTAAGGATTTAAGACTCTTCACTGCGTTCAGAGTGACATAAAGCATGAATTGAAAGAAATAAACCCCGTTTTATGGCTCGAAGGACATCGAGTACAGCAAGACGGCAAAGAATTGAAAGTGATCCGTATCGGTCGACAACCAAGTTGGTTTTCTAAAATTAAATTACAAAAAATAAGGAGTGATTTTTTATGAGTCATATCCCTACAGATCTAAAGTATACTGAAGAACATGAGTGGATTTCATTGAAAGGAAAACTGGGGAAAATCGGTATTACCGACCATGCTCAGGATGCTTTGGGTGACGTGGTATATGTGGAGCTTCCTGAAGTGGGTGACAAAGTGGTTAAAGGTGAAGCCTTCGGCTCGGTAGAATCGGTAAAAGCGGCTTCAGACCTGTTTGCCCCTGTTTCCGGAACGGTAGTTGAAGTAAATGAAGAACTGGATGACAGCCCAGAGCTGGTAAACAAGAGTCCCTATGATGATGGTTGGATGATAGTGGTGGAGGTGGAAGACGAAAGCGAGCTGGAGGAATTGTTGACCCCGGAGGAATACGAAGAACAAGTGGAAGGTGAGTAAGGATGAGATATATAAGTCATGCACCTTCGGAAATAGATGAGATGCTCGAAACCTTGGGTATTCCAGGTGTGGAAAGTCTCTTTGATGATGTCCCAGATAATGTTAAACTTTCCCAGGGCATGAATCTTCCTAAACCTTTAAGTGAAGTTGAGCTCAAAAGTGAACTGCTAAATATCAGCAAGAAAAACAAAGCTGCTGAATATGTAAATTTCATCGGAGCCGGAGCTTATGACCATCATATACCGGCAGTAGTTAATGCACTGCTCAGCCGTTCGGAGTTTTATACCTCCTATACACCCTATCAGGCCGAACGCAGCCAGGGGACTCTGGCTGCCATTTTCGAGTATCAGACCATGATAGCGAAGCTAACAGGTATGGATGTGGTAAATGCCTCGATTTATGACGGCGCATCCAGCCTAGCGGAGGCTGTTTTAATGGCCTGCAATATCAAGAAAAGAAACAAAGTTGTGATTTCCGGTGCCATCCACCCTGAATATATAACTACGGTCAAAACTTACGGTTTCGGTGCCGATATCCATGTTATGTCTTCATCATATACTACATCCTACGAAACAGACTGGGAGCAGGTTGAAGACCTTATAGACGACAGCACCGCCGCTCTTGCCATAAGCATGCCCAACTTTTTCGGAGTGCTTGAAGATGTAAAGAGAGCGGAGAAAATTGCACGGGAAAAGGGTGTAATGCTAATTGTATTGGCAAATCCCATCTCCCTGGGTCTTTTAAAACCTCCCTCTGATTACGGAGCCCATATAGTGGTGGGGGAAGGACAGCCCTTAGGCAATCCATTGAATTATGGCGGCCCTTATTTAGGCTTTATGGGGACCAAATCCCAATACGTGCGTCGGATGCCCGGCAGGATTGTGGGAGAAACGGTGGACACTCACGGAAAGCGAGCTTTTGTGCTAACTCTTCAAGCCCGGGAGCAGCATATCCGGCGTGAAAAGGCCACCTCCAACATTTGCTCAAACCAAGCCTTAAACGCTCTGGCTGCAACCATATATCTGGCCTACTTGGGCAAAAAAGGTCTTAGGGATGTAGCATATCACTCCCATGTGAAAGCTCAATACTTTATAAACCAAGTTAAAAAATCCGATGAAACAAAAGTCATTAACTCCAAAGTCTTCAATGAAGTTGTTGTAGAAGTAAATGACCTTGACAATAAATATCAGCAGGCTCTGAAACATAACATCCTACCGGGGCTGAAACTTGACAGGTTTTTCCCTGAAGAAAAAAACAAGCTCTTGGTGGCCTTCACAGAAAAGCGC
>DUNY01000163.1 GCA_012839145.1 Thermoanaerobacterales bacterium | reverse complement strand
TTTTGCCTCGCAATCTTTAGCCACATATGGACATTAGTTTCATACTGTTGGGTAAGGTGGAGGTTGTTATGGAAAATATTCTTGAAATAAGAAATGTATATAAATACTTTGGCTCTTTCTGTGCTAACAAAGATATAAGCCTAACGGTAAAAAAAGGTAGTGTTCATTCAATTATTGGAGAAAATGGAGCAGGGAAAAGCACATTAATGAATATGATTTCGGGGATATACCAGCCGTCTATGGGCGAGATATTTGTCAAAGGCCAAAGTGTGAATTTTAAGAATCCCAATGATGCAGCAAAATACGGGATTGGGATGGTTCATCAGGAGTTCATGCTTTTCCCGGAGTTAACTGTCCTGGAAAACTTGATGATGGGATATGAAACAAAAAAATTAGGCATTTTTTTGGATAAAAAAGTAGCACGAAAAGAGATAGAAGAAATTTGTAAAAAATACCACTTTTCACTGCCCTTAGATGAGCATGTAGAAGATTTGCCTGTATCAGTTTTACAACAGGTTGAAATAGTAAAAGTTCTATACAAAGGTGCAGATATAATTATACTAGATGAACCCACAGCTGTATTAACACCTCAGGGAATCCAGGGACTTTTTGATGCTATAAGAGCTCTTACTGATAAGCAAAAAACTATTATTCTTATAACTCATAAGCTCAATGAAGTTATGGAGATATCCGATTATATCACGGTTCTTAAAAACGGCAAGGTAACAGGCAATCTCACCCCAAGTGAAGCAGATGAAAAAAAACTAGCTAGCTTGATGGTGGGCCGTGAAGTGCTTTTTAACACTCAAAAAAAAGAAAAAGAAATCGGTGACGTAATACTATCAGTAGAAAACCTAGTTGTAAATAATGATGAAGATATTTCGAAAGTCAAAGGTGTCAGTTTTTCTGTTAGAAGTGGTGAGATAGTAGGAGTTGCAGGTGTTGCAGGATCAGGTCAGACAGAACTTGTTGAAGCTTTGTTTGGTTTACGGAGGCCGTCGGAAGGTAAAGTAAGCTACAAGGGTGAGGATTTTACCTATGCCTCTCCCCGAGAGAGAAGATGTAAAAAAATCGGTTATGTCCCACAGGATAGATTGAGCATAGGTTGTAGTGTTAACTCTAATCTTATCGAAAACAGCATAATGGGTTATCATGTTGCACATGGATTTAAAAATTCTTTTATCATTGACAAAAAGGAAGCAAAGGACTTTACGCAAAATATAGTAGACGGATTTAAAGTTAAGGCAGGTTCATTGAACAATGCAGTAAGAAGCCTTTCAGGTGGTAATATACAAAAGCTCATAGTTGGTAGAGAGTTTATCCAGGACAATGATCTGTTAATTATTGAAGATCCCACTCGTGGTATTGACGTTGGTTCTATAGAGTTTATATGGCAAGAGATTATCAAAATATCCGAAAAAGGTGTAGGTGTTTTGCTTATTAGCCATGAGTTAAATGAAGTCATGGAGCTTTCCGATAGAATCCTTGTAATGTATGATGGTAAGATTACCACCAATAGACCCGCAAAAGAACTTGACGAGCAAACCATAGGGTTATATATGCTGGGGGGTGCCAGTGATGAATAAGTTTTTTAACGAGAATATAGTGATAAATATCTTAAAATACCTTGTAGCGGTTATAGTTGTAATGGTTGTTGGCGCAACTATTATAAAACTACAAGGCGGTGACCCCGGAATGGCTTTTATTGCCCTAATGGAAGGGTCGGTAGGAGACATGGATGCGATTGCACAAACAATCCGTTGGGCAACCCCGTGTATTATTACAGGAGTAGCGGCAGTGATTGCATTTAGATCGGGAATATGGAATGTAGGCATAGAAGGTCAGATGTATTTTGGGGCGTTTATTGCTGCAATTGTCGGTTATGAGTTCATGATGCCAAGAGCGTTGCATATCTTTGTTACACTTGGGGCAGCGGGTATTATGGGTATGTTGTTTGGGTTAATACCGGCCATACTTAAAATGTATCTTAATGTGAATGAACTTATAAGTACACTTATGCTTAACTATGTTGCGGTTCTGTTTACAGAATTCATGACCTTTAAGTATATGGGTTTTGATGCATCTGAGCTTGCTGATGCCATAGCAACACCGGATGTTCAGCCTACTGCACGTCTTAGATCAATAATTCCGGGTACAAGTGCATCATCCGCCATATTTATGGCACTAATTATTGCTATATTAGTTCATCTACTTTATAAATACACAGTTAAAGGTTATGAGCTGAAGCAGGTGGGTGAAAACTTGCGTTTTGCAAAATTCGGCGGTGTAAATACTAAAGTCACTTTCTTGATGATATTTCTTATGAGTGGATTTATTGCAGGCTTTTGTGGTGGTACGGAAGTGCTGGGTCCCCTTGGAAGATTTCGGTCAAGTTTTGCAATGAATCTGGGATGG
>DUNY01000111.1 GCA_012839145.1 Thermoanaerobacterales bacterium | reverse complement strand
GATAATCAATACTCGCGTTACTTATTATAATCTCTGCTCTGCTTGCACCGCCACGAGCTTCAGGACCGTAGGATTGTGATTGAACTGCATTTTTTCCGTCAAGAATGGTAGCTTCAGCTAGAATGATTCCAGCAAGGATCAGGCCTTGTCCTCCGGAACCGCTTAGTCTTATTTCCGTCCTTTCATCCATTTTGGTTTCCCCCCTGTGCCTTTTTAATGATTTTATTGTATTCTTTGGTATATTCTGGTGCTTTTTCTTCACAAAACTCTCCGATAACGATTTTCCCAGAAAGTTCTTCAGGTGATAATTTTGCTGCAGTTTTTGCCGTAATTGACATCTCACGTATTTTTTCCATCATAATAACAGGTGACCCCATTTTATTTCGCCGACCGAAATATGTAGGACATATATCTACCACATCTATCAGCGAAAATCCTTTATGCTTCAGTGCTTTTTCTATTAATTTTATTAGCTGTGGCACATGGTAAACGGTTCCACGGGCCACATAAGTAGCCCCAGCTGATTGACCTAACTTACATAAATCAAAGTTTCTGTCAATGTTTCCGTATGGTGCAGTAGTGGCAAAAGCCCCTTTAGGTGTCATAGGAGAATACTGGCCACTAGTCATGCCGTATATACTGTTGTTAAAGACAATTGTAGTTATGTCAATATTTCTTCGTGCAGCATGAATAAAATGATTGCCGCCTATCGCGGAGCAATCTCCGTCTCCTGTAAGCACTATAACTTTTAAATCGTGATTTGCCATTTTAATACCAGTGGCAAAAGCCAGAGCGCGACCGTGCGTAGTGTGTAAGGTATTGAAATTCATATATCCTGGAGCTCTTGAAGAACAACCAATTCCCGATACAATACATATTTTACTTTGCTCAAGATTTAAATTATCTATAGCTCTAATGACTGCTCCGGTTATAATGCCATGACCGCAACCGGGACACCATATATGCGGAAGCTTATCATTTCTAAAGTATTTTTGAAGTTCCTTACGCACGCTCAGCCACCTCCTTGACTTTATCAATAACTTCCTGTGGTGTGATCAGCTCTCCATTGTATTTATTCAGTCCGTATACACTAAAGGCTCCTTCGGCCGATGCTTTAACGGTTTCCATCAACTGACCATAGTTCATCTCGGCAACTATCAGATTTTTAACCGGAGTTTGTGTCAATTCTTTGATAGCCATATGGGCAAAAGGCCATATGGTTTTTAATCTCAGCAGGCCTATTTTAAGTCCTTCCTGTCTTAAAAGACACACTGCTCGTAGCACTGAACGTGCAGTAGTACCAAACGTCACTATGACGGTTTCAGCATCTTCTGTATATATCTTTTCATATTCTATGATATCAGCGACATTGTTATAAATCTTACTCATTAATCTATTTAGCAAAGTCTTGGTAACCTTTTGATCCGAGGATGGAGAACCGGAAATGTCATGAATAAGGCCTGTTACATGATATGGTATTCCTTCTCCGAAATTTGCCATGGGTAGAATGCAATCACCATCGTAATCCATATATGGTTTATAATCCAATATTGTAGGCTTGATTTTTTTTCTATTTATTATATCAATACTTGATTTTTCGGGCAACTCCACCCTTTCTCTCATATGTGCTACTACTTCATCCATAAGTAATATACAGGGAACTCTATACTTTTCTGATAGGTTGAAAGCTCTTATTGTCATATCATATACTTCTCTTACGGAAAACGGAGATATAACTATAATAGGATGATCCCCATGTGTTCCCCATCTAGTTTGCATAACATCGCCCTGAGCCGGTAGTGTGGGTAGCCCTGTACTTGGACCTCCCCTTTGTACATTTACTACAACACAAGGTACTTCGGTAAGACAAGCAAACCCTATATTTTCCTGTTTCAATGAAAAGCCAGGACCGCTTGTTGCAGTCATAGACTTAAGACCGGCAAGGGACGCTCCTATTACTGCGCCCATGCTGGCTAATTCATCTTCCATCTGTATAAACTTTCCTCCGACCTTGGGAAGTTTTTCTGCTGATATTTCGGCAATTTCAGTGGAAGGTGTAATAGGATACCCGGCGTAAAAACGCATACCAGCAGCTAAAGCACCTTCAACACAAGCTTCATTGCCCTGCAATAGCATTATTTTTTTACTCAATATCTTCACCTCCGACTATTATAGCATAATCTGGACATCTTAGCTCACATAATTTACAATTGGTACAAGCACTTAGATTGACGATTAACGGTTTTCCACCTTCAGAAGCATAAACTTTCGTAGGGCAAAAGGCTATGCATAAACCGCATTTTTTGCAAGCCTTTTCATTAATAAGGATTTTTATGTTTTTCTCTATCAAGATATCACCTCTATGTAGTTCTATTTTTTGTTATGGATGTTTTTAATAAATTAACAGAACCTGCATCGGGAACAAATATAAATTCTATAACATGTTGGCTGTCTTTCATATAAGGTTTAACATGATCTCTTCTACCAGGTGATATGATTACTTTATCAACCTGCTCCATGAATTGCTGTACCTCCGTAGGCTTTGTTGCCGTAGAAATAAATGTATTTTTAAAACGTAATCCTGCTTTAAAAATAGCTCTTTCCACCTTATTGGCAAAGTTCTCAGAAATTGTTAGAACTCCTATAGAACTTTTTTTTGGAATTCTAGCTATTTTTATTATGCTTTCCAATTGAGGATTTAATGCGATTGGAAGGATATTGATACTGTCGTCATTAATGATTTCTTTGACTTCTTGTATGTGGCATAAAGTCGTAATCAAAAAATCAAAGTCTTTGAGTTTTTGATTAATATTTATAAAATTTGCCTTAAAATCCTGTAATAATACTGGTGTTATCGATACTTCGACTCCCAGTTCCAACTCTTTACAAAAATAATCCAATTGCTCCTTGTCACATTCTACTAACATTATTTTTAGCCCATGAAGTCTGTTTTTATATTCTTTCACTCGTTGCTTGCACAGATTTATAAAACTATCAGCATCCATTCCGATTTTTAAAGAAGTATCAAAACATTCATCTATAGTTTTGACGATGTTTTTATAAACCTTTGCTTTATCACTTTTTGGTACCTTTATGACAAAAGTCCCTCTTCCTTGATGTGAAGAAAGGAATCCTTGGTTTTCCAACTCTTTATATGCAAGACTTACAGTTTTTCTACTAACGCCCATTTCCTTCGCCAGTTCTCTTTCAGATGGCAATCTATGACCTATAGGCCAATTGCTATCTTCAATATGCTTTTTTATGTATTCTTTTATTTGAATATAAAGTGGAGTTTTTTTGGCCTTGAAATCTACCATTTCAATCACCCCAAAGGATTATTGGCTCCCAAGGAGTCCTTTTTTATATTATTATTTCATATTCGACATAAGTATTAATATTCCTGCACTGATGTAAAAAGAAATTGCAATTATTATGTTAAATGGCTTATTGTATACATGGTATTGTATGCTTTATTTATATTCATGAGCCTCTTTGATTTCTTTTAATTTATCAACATATTTTAAGGGTATGTTAAAACTCCCTAGTAAAAGCGGCGCCTTCCCATGGCAGTCTGAGCCTCCTGTTAGTAATAAATTATTGTCCTTGGCTAATTTTGTATAATAAGCTGTTTGAGCCTGGTTATGATCTTTATGTATTACTTCAATACCCATAATTCCGTAGTCGATTAATTCGTAGATTACACTTCGGTTTTTGAGCAATCCTGGATGTGCAAGCACTGGAATGCCTTTATTCTGTTTTATCATATTAATAGCATTAAGGGGTGTTAGCTTTTTCTTTGGAACATATGCAGGTTTACCTTTGTTTAAGTATTTATCAAAAGCTTCTTGGACCGAGGTTGCATAACCTTTTCTTATCAGTGCTGAAGCAACATGGGGTCTTCCTAATGAAGATCCCCTTGATTTAACATCTTTAATGGATACATCAATACCCATGTTTTGAAGCTTCGAAATGATTCTCTCAACTCTTATCCTTCTCTTTTGCTGGAAATTCGACAATCTTGTCCTTAAATCCAAATCTTTGTAATTGAGATAATATCCCAAAATATGTATTTCATCACCGCCCCAATCGGTACTTAATTCTATACTCGGAATTACCTCCAATCCAGGACATTTCTCAACCTCATTC
>DUNY01000107.1 GCA_012839145.1 Thermoanaerobacterales bacterium | reverse complement strand
ATTCCTTTACAGTAATAGCACCTTCTTTATATAATTTTTCCATCCTCTCAAAATCTTCTTCAAAAGCTCTCAGATCGTGCTCAGCCTGTTCTACCATTAATTCCTGGCTTTTAATGCTTGACTCCAGTGGTTTTTCAAATCTGTCTGCCTCTTCACCTCGAAGGCTTTTCAGCTGAGCCTGCAGCTGCCTTAGTTGAAATTCCAGCTCTGTTGAGTCAATAACTGCCAGCAAATCATTCTCTTTTACCCGCTCGCCTTCTTCCACCTCTAGTTTGACTATCTCACCACTTAAAAGACTGTATATGGGGTGTTCCACAGCAGGCACAATCTCACCCTCTTCTTCAAAGGAGCTTGCTATGGCTTGAGGCTGAATTTCCAGCAATTTAGCATTAAGGCCTTTTGTGTTTTTATAGAACAGAGCCGCCATTAAGGCCATACTAATTAAGATTACTCCGATAATTTTCATTTTCCCCTTCACAATCCTCACCCACTTCCTCTTTTTTTATCCTCTTTTCTCTAACTTTATTCTTATAAAAGATAATTCCACTCCAGTTAAATAAAACCTTTCAAGCAAGACTATTGGTTATTTTAGTAGCGGGCGGTCAAAGACCGCCTCTACGCTGAATAAGCGTTGCAGGGCTACATGCAGCACGTTTAACGGGAACTCGGCAAGACGCCGAATATAGCACCATCTCCTGCATAGTTAGGGGCTATGTAGGAAACGGCCTTTAACCGTCCAATCAACCGAGCAATAGGTCTTGCTTTAGAACGAGGTGCTATCATCAATGCCAATATAACTTCTATGCTAAGGGTGACAGTGGTGACACAGAACCGTCCCCTGACACCTGACACCTACCCTTACGTTAAAACACAAGCTCTTATTCTCCTGCCTTCAAAACTTCCACCAGACTCAAACTCCTAATTTTCCTTGCCGCTGCCCTTTGGGCAACCCATATAGATGCTCCTGTTACCACAAAAGCCATTAGTAATGATGAAAATGTAATGCGTTCCGGCACGGTATAGATATCGGTGCTCATAGCCGAAGACATCCCTGCCATAAAAATTTTGGACATGGGCATTCCGATGAGCATGGCCGGCACTCCTATACACCACTGTTCAAATGTTACCACTGACAGCACTTCCTGGGGTGTCATACCGAGAACCATCATTGAAGCCAGTTCCCGGCTCCGCTCCGACAGTGTTATAACCGAAGAACTGTATATTATTGCAAAGCCTATTATTACACTGATAAGAGCATATATATAAATCATACTGCCATATGAAGCCATCATTTCCTTAAACATATCAAGTTTTTGATTTCTCTCGTCTATGGAGCTTATAGTATCGGTGTACATGTACTTATCACGGAGAGAAGCCACCTCTCCCTTATCAATATTTAACATACATGAGGTTACCAAGCCTTTTTGTTTTAAAAAATCCTGTAATCCACCTAGTTCCATATATGCGTTGATCCCAGTATACTGGGGAATGATTCCGACCACTTCTAATACCCCGTCTTTTTCACCGGCTTTCATGGGGCTTTCCACATTAAGCTTTGTTCCGACTTTTGCATCAAGCAGTTTTGCCAGTCTTTCCGATAACAACAGACCACTTTTGGGAGGAGATATTTTATTATAATTATCATCTAAGATATTATAGAGGCGACCTGTTTCAGAAAGACCAAATAGAACCGCATCTTTCTTTCTCCACTGATTTTTTAGAGTAACCGGGACTTCTGCCATAGTTTCTACATGACTTACCCCGGGAATAGCCGTCAGTTCCCTGATCATACTCTTCTGATTCATAGGGCTTGCAAAGCTCATCTTTACATCATATACTTCCACCCTTTCATACTGATCGAACATCATCTTCTGCATCAAATCATTCATTGACCACGTAAAACCGGAGATGGCAAAACAAAACATTATTCCTAGAAATATAAATAGACTGCGTCCTTTGTTCCGGGTTAAATTTCGTACGGCCATCATTCCCTGGACACTGAGCAGCTCCCATATAATCCTTATTTTTTCAAGGAATACTCTCTTGCCCCCGATAGGTGCAGGAGGCCTGAGTGCCTGGGCCGGTTCTAATGCCAAAACTTTTTTGCTGCCTTGATAGCCCGCTAAGACTGAAAAAATCAAAGAAAGGGCTATCCCCAAAATTATAAGATACCAAGAGAATCTGCCCTCAAGGCCCGGTAGGTTGAAAAATACCTGAAAAATTGATGTCAAAGGATAGGACAGAAACGCTCCGGCCACTACACCCAACAAACCCCCGGCTAGGCCGATAACTAAGGCATAGGACATATAATGAAAAAGGATTTCTTGTGATGTATAACCATCAGCTTTTAAAATCCCTATTTGCCCCCGCTGTTGTTCTATCAATCTCTTAAGGGTGATGTATAAAATCACGGCTGCAATTGAAAGAAACATTATAGGCATGGCTTTTGACATGGCAACTAGACCTTTGAGCTCCTCGCTCAGGAGCAAATGGCTTATCTGTTCATCTCGTGGAATCAAACTCTTTAGTCCATAAGGCTTTAATTTGACCTCCAATTTAGTCTTCACTTTATCAAAGTCCGTATCCGGTTTCATGGTAAAGACTAACTCATTAAAAGTCTTTTCATCGGGAAACAGTTTTTTCATACTACTTAGTGGAACAAAAGCGATACCGAAGGTTTCCGGGGAAGGATACAAATCCGCTGCAGTGCGAAGAGAATATATAAATTCCGGACTGCTTGCCACTCCCACTATGGAAAGTTTTCTTTTCTTACCTGATGCTATTACTTCAATCTCATCATTCAGATTGTGATTATTGGCTTCGAAAAACTTATTGTCAATCCAGATATTCATGGCCTTATCCTCAAGGGGATTACCTGCATTTAGAAAGGCTGCATTTATGGGGTTTTCTCTACCTGGCTCCACTGAAACCAGACGCAAATAGACATTTTTTTTACTTTCCGGCTTAAGTACCATCACTTCTTTTACAAGACGGCCCTGGATTTCTTTTATTCCTTCAATATCTTTCAGTTTTTTTACCTCATCCCGTGGTATGGCTTTCACCTGTACAAATCCATCGGCAAAATTTTGGTTTTCGTAAAAACTTTGTTGTGAGGTTTGTAAGGTCTCCACCATAGTCGAAAAAGCCGTAAATACCAAAAGCCCCAAAGTTATAATTACAATACAGGCCAGATATGCTCCCTTATTTTCCTTAAGATCTCTTATCATCTTTCTATAAAACATCACCAGGTCACCTTCTCCGGCGGTAATGGATTTTCATTTTTTTCAATTCTATCAAGCCTGCCGTCTTTTAAATAAAATACCCGATGGGCTATTTGAGCTATAGCAGTGTTGTGGGTTATTATGACAATGGTTTTGTTATATATATCACTAAAACTTTTAAGGAGTTTTAAGACTTGAATGCTAGTTTTAAAGTCTAAGGCTCCTGTAGGTTCATCACACAGCAACATTTGTGGGTTTTTAGCAAGAGCTCTGGCCAAGGCTATCCGCTGCTGTTCTCCTCCGGATAATTGAGAAGGAAAGTGGTCCCCTCGATCAGAAAGTCCCACCTGCTCAAGCATCTCTTCAGCAGAAAGAGGATTTTGGGATATTTGTACCGAAAGGTTGATATTCTCTAAAGCCGTGAGATTTGGCATCAAATTGTAAAATTGAAAAACAAAACCAACCTCATTTCGACGATAATAAGTAAGCTGTTTCGTATCAGCTTGATGCAGTGGCGTGCCTTTATAATAAAGCTTTCCGCCGCTTAGTTTATCCATTCCACCTATAATATTAAGTAAGGTGCTTTTCCCTGAACCGCTGGGGCCAAGGACAGCCACCACCTCACCTTCCATCAGCTCAAAGCTTGCATCTTTTAAAGCTTTCACCGTAACTTCGCCCATTTGATAAAACTTTTGGAGATTTTCAGCTACAAGTATGGGATCATTCAACCATAGCCCCCCCTTCTTTTTGCCCATTGGTATAGCTCATTATTAATTCTATTATTAATTCGATGTAAAAAGTCTGATTAATGTTCTAATAAAATATTGTTACTGTTTTATTTCATAATATCAAAATTACAATGTAATGACAATAAGTTTTGAAATATTTTTATTGATATATTTCATTATTTTTAGTATTATAAGCATGAGGTGCATATAAATGAACGGATTTGAGCGTAGAAAAAAACGTAAAAGAGAAAATATTTGCAGAGCCGCTTTTGAACTGTTTTGTACACTTGGAATGCAGAAAACCAAAATTGCACAAATAGCTAAAAAAGCTGATGTATCACAAGTGACCATATATAATTATTTTGGCAGCAAGGAAAATCTTTTAAAGAAGTCTTATATATATTTTATGGAGGAAAAGCTCCAACAATATGAAAACCTTCTGGAAGAAGAACTGACTTTCTTACAGATTATAGAGAAAATCGTTTTTGATAAAAGCGAATCCGTAAAAATGATGAATTATGAATTTATACAAACACTTCTCTCCAGGTATCAAGATATGAAGCAATTTATTGATGATTTTTACAAAAACAAAGTTATTCCAATGATGATACGCCTTATTGAGAAAGGCCGCAGAGAAGGTTATGTAAATAGGGATATTTCAAATGAAGCCTTTTTGTTTTATATTGGCATTTTTAAAGAAGCTTTAAATCGACCTGAGCTAACTTCAAATCTGTCCATATCCGCAATGCAAGATTTGGCTTCATTGTTCTTTTACGGCCTGATGGGGGAAGAACCGTCCAGTATGTCTTAAGGTGATAGAGCCCTTGACTTTGCCAGTAGGCATTGTTGAGGGCATAGTATTTAGTTTTGTAATGCTAAGCGAAACATTTAATTGTAATAATTTTCTTATTAATTATCAAGGATAATTCATCACAATTAAAAAGCTCCCTTAAAGCTAAGCTATATATGCTTAAAGGGAGCTTTTATTATATTTGTATTAACCGCACTTAGAGTAACCACAGCTGCGGCATATGACACAACCGCTCTCATGTTCAAGCTTATGACCACATTCCGGGCAAGTAGCTCCTACCGAAAGATTTATTCCATGGGGATTTCTACTCATGGCTCCGTCCTTTCCGGTTGCCATCTCATAAGAGCCCGGGTCTAAATATCTTTTAATATAAGCCTGACTTTCCTGATGATTGTTTCCATTGATTTCAGGGTTTTTCGTAATGCTTCGCTCGATGGCTCGACCTATGGCATCAGGACAGGATAAAACTCTAATTTCTTTGTTGTTTGCCATCTGACGCAAAGTTGAATGACAGCGGATTCCCTTGAGTTGTTCCACTATAGCTTTTACGTCAATTCCCGAACGCAGGGCCATTGAGATAAGGCGGCTGGTGGCTTCTGACTGGGAAGGACAGCCTCCCGCCCGGCCCAAGTTGGTAAACACTTCACAGATACCGTTTTCATCGGAATTTACAGTAATATATAGGTTTCCGCAGCCAATCTTTACTTTTTCAGTATTGCCATAGGTTACACTAGGTCTCGGTCTGGGTTTTATTTCACTTCCCGGAAGAGCACCGGCCAATTCACAATTGGCACATTGGCTGCTCAAGAGTACGTCGGGATTTTCCTTCTCTTCTTGTTTGCCTTTGTTTAAGACCTGTTCCTGTCTACTGCCGTCCCTATAGATTGTAACACCTTTGCAGCCAAGCTCGTAAGCCATCATATACACGGTTTTCACATCTTCCCTGGTAGCACTGTTGGGGAAGTTCACAGTTTTGGAAACAGCATTGTCGGTATATTTCTGAAAGGCCCCTTGAATCTTTATATGCCATTCAGGAGTAATGTCATGAGCAGTAACAAAAACCCTTTTCATCTCTTCAGGCAATCCTTCTATTTCCTGAAGTGTCCCTTGTTCTATCACTTTCTGCATTAGTTCCTCGCTATAAAGGCCTAAATCGTTCAATGCCTGTTTAAACAGAGGGTGCACCTCTACTAAACGCTCATTGTCCATTACATGCCGCTCAAAAGCCAAAGCGAATATAGGCTCGATACCGCTGGAAGCTCCTGCTATAATGCTTATGGTTCCTGTGGGAGCAATAGTAGTTGTAGTGGCATTTCTGACAGACATTCCCTTATCTTTAAAAACACTCTTTTCCCAATTGGGGAAAACTCCTCGCTCTTTCGCAAGTTCTTCAGAAGCCTTTTTTGATTCTTTGTCGATAAAGCTCATGACGTCTTCGGCAATATTTACAGCTTCATCAGAATTATAAGGAACGCCAAGCTGTATTAACATATCCGCAAATCCCATAACACCTAGGCCGATTTTGCGGTTGGCCAAAGTCATTTCTTCTATTTCTTTTAAAGGATACCGGTTTACATCGATTACATCGTCTAAAAACCTTACGGCTTTGTGTACTGTTTCCTTTAGGCTCTCATAATCGATTTTGTTCTTATTCCCGGATTTTTCGACGAATTTAGCAAGATTTATAGAACCCAAGTTGCAACTTTCGAAGGGTAGCAGAGGTTGCTCTCCACATTGGTGAACTACTAATCCATTACATATCATTGAATGGGTTACTGGCTCTGTTAAATCATAAACAGTTTCTTCTCCCGCATATTCTACTAACTCAACTTCGTCATAGAATTTTTCTGTATAAAACCTGTCAAAAACTATGTTATCAAGAGTTTGGTTTTTGTTTGACATCAAAAAACCAATCTTTTGTCTAAATCTTTCTCGACTAGCTCCAAAAATACCTAGCTCGTACAATACTCCATCGGTACCGTAAAACCTTTCCTCTCCATCAGCTGTCACATACCTAAATTTTTTCTCCTGGGGCTTTCGAGACCTGTTCATAATCACACTTTTTATACCGAAATTTAAAAGCAACATTTGTACCTGAGTTAATAGTTTTTTACTCTTTGAAGTCAGGGCAATCCACTCACTATTTGGTTTAGAATTAGTCCTTACAGTGCCATCAGCAGCAAACAGCGCCTGTAAAAAGCCTTGTATTGCAGAATATGGTGCTTTAAATAAAGTTCCCGGAACTTCTTTATCTTGTGCACCAACACTTTTTATACCAAGGTTCTTGAAAAAATTCACCATATATTTACTATGATAAGATAAATGATAAACTCCATTCTTTCGTTTTACTTCACGTATATCCTTGCCGTACATACCATTAATAATACCTTTAAGATAATCAAGTACCTCTATATCGTCTTTACCGAAAGTAAACCCTATGCGGTAGTTTTCATCCTGGTCCCTGAGCCAACCATCCCCTACTAGCCAACCTAAAACTTGACCCAATTCCTGAGACCATTTTTGCGGAAAATTAAATGTATATGTCCTACCGTTTTTCCCCGTATATTTATTCACAACCGGAAAAGGAAGTATGTCATTTTTAGCAAAACTGCCTTCACCTGACTGAATTAAAGTTACATCTCCTGCTTTAATCTCTCTTAGCTCTTTCCAACCTTCAGTTGTCAAAAATCTATGATCAGGAGTTGCTTTAATATGATAACCTGATTTTGTTACAAGACGCATTACATCTTTTTTCCCATTATTATAGACCTGTATAACCGGGTTTAATGTTGTTCCTGTAATTCCCACATTAGGTACAGCTTCAACAAGTTGGCCATCATTGACTACCATCAATTGAGTCGTTGGAACCCTGTTGTCAGTAACTATCCTAAAACCACCTTTTTTATATCGGGTATAAAGTTCATCAATTCTGACCAACCCCCCCTCTGTAGCTACCAACGTATCACCAGTCACACAAGGGTTGGTGCTTTCGATGGCTCCAACAGAGGGAGTGGGGTTGTCTTCATTCATCCTATCAATAAATACAATTCCAGGCTCCCCGTTGTTCCAGGCCATTTCCACTATTAAATCAAAGACTTCCCTGGCCTTAAGTTTTCCGGTGGGTATACTGGTGTGGGGATCTATCAAGTCATATTCCTCGTCATTTTTCAGTGCTTCCATGAACTTATCGGTAATAGCTACACTTATATTGAAATTGGTGATTTCCTTATCGTTTTTCTTACATTGAATGAAATCTAAAATATCCGGATGATCCACCCGAAGAATACCCATGTTGGCACCCCGGCGGGTCCCACCCTGTTTTACAGCCTCAGTTGCAGAATTAAACACCTTCATGAAGGATATGGGGCCAGATGCTACACCTCCGGTAGATTTAACCATAGCTCCCTTTGGGCGAAGACGTGAAAAACTGAATCCCGTGCCACCACCGCTCTTATGTATCAGAGCTGAAGATTTGATGGAATCGAAGATTCCTTCCATTGAGTCCTCCACAGGCAGCACAAAACAAGCCGAGAGTTGACCCAGCTCCCTCCCGGCATTCATCAGGGTTGGAGAATTAGGTAGAAATTTAAGATCTGCCATCAAATTATAGAACTTTTCAGCCCAGTCTCTCGGTTTTCCTTGAGGGTATTTTGCCTCTGCCTCGGCTATTGCCTGAGATACCCTTTTCACTAAAGATCCAGGCGTTTCAATGGCCTTACCTTCTACATCCTTTGCCAGATATCTTTTTTTCAAGACCACCTTGGCGTTTTCCGTTAAATTTATTTTGTCCGTTCCCATTAACATCACCTCATCAGCTTCATTACCTTTTTCTTCTAAGATTTTTACCCCTTTTATGTATTGTTTTGTCTAAAAAGTAAGATTGCGATATTAGATAACACCTTTCACTTTAACTCATACAACACTTATGTAGTATATCTTTACCTAAGGGATACCAGGGACAGTACATTTAAAAATAAAATACAGCACTTATATAGTAAGACTTTACCCCCCAAGGATTAGTTAAAATTTTAGAATAATCTATACTATATATAGTGGTGATATAATTATATAATACTACATGTTGACTTTCAAATGTAAGAAAGCATGTCTAGTAAATTTTTGTCCCTTATTTACAGTGTAGCTATCTTTCCCTTTAATTATTATAATAAAATGAAATTGAAAATAAGAAAAGGCGATCTGAAAAGACCGCCCTTATTAAATATTAATGTCCTTTTTTTCTTTTGCAATCGGTGCAAAGGCCATAAAACTCAGTTCTGTGGAAAAATACTTCCACATCATTTGCCTCAGCTACACACCGCTCTAATTCTTTGTCTGCCGGACATCCTTTTATGTCTGTTACTTTCTCACATTCTGTACAAACAAAGTGATAATGGTTTTCTGCATTGCCGTCATAACGACTGTACTTACTACCATAATTGAGTTCTATTATTTCACCTAAATCCTTAAGAATTCCCAGATTCCTATATACAGTACCTAGACTGATATTAGGCATTTCTTTCTTAACCTGCTCATAAATCCAGTCGGCTGTTGGATGAGTATCCGTGTTCCTCAAAGTCTTTAGAATTAAATCTCTTTGCTTGGTTTTACGAATAAAACCTTTTTTCT
>DUNY01000269.1 GCA_012839145.1 Thermoanaerobacterales bacterium | reverse complement strand
TCTCTTGTTGATATTTTTTTGTTATTTCATCTGTTACCGCATCAGTTTCGGTCCCCAATACATCAATTAGTGAAATTTCATTTCCTTCTTTGTCTATACCTATGGGGTCCTGTAAGGAAATTTCTGACTTCACCTTTTTTCTAGATCTTAAATTCATGAGTATTTCATTTTCTATACAACGAGCTGCATAAGTAGCGAGACGGCTACCTTTGTTTTGGTTAAAGGTAGAAATAGCCTTTATAAGGCCTATAGTGCCGATTGAAATAAGGTCATCCATATCCTCTCCGGTACTTGCGAACTTTTTAACAATATGAGCAACCAGTCTTAAGTTATGTTCGATAAGTATATTTCTTGCTTCTTCGCTTCCTTTATAGTATAACATGATATATTTTTCCTCTTCTTTCGGGTCAAGAGGTTGTGGAAATGTTGTTGAACCTGTCATAAAAGCCAACCATGTTAATATTTCATTAAAAAATAAAATACCCAAAGTCACTAGGACTGACAGGGCATTTTCCATATTTTAAGCACCTCCCTGTGCGGTACCTATAGTATATGACCTTGGACATTAAAAAGTGCATGTTTCCTTCAATTATTCTCAACCAATGATGTTCTTTCTATTATTTCTTTGAAAACCGGTGTTGCTTTAATTGATCCTGATCCGCCATATTCTACGAACACAGATATAACTAATTCCGGTTTCTTGGCAGGATAGTATCCAACAAACCAAGCATGGGAATTTTCATTTTTAATTTCAGCAGTCCCTGTTTTTCCACCTGTTTGACAGAGGTTTTTAGGATTTGCTTTCTTACCTGTACCATATTCTGTAGCCGCTTCTAAAGCTTCTTTTACTTTATTAGCAGTTTCTGCCGATATTATTCTTGACGTTTTTATTTCGGAAAACCTACTTATGGATTTTTCTCCATCTGGATATATAATCTCTTTAACTAATAACGGTTTTTTTAACACTCCATCATTAACTATTGTTAAGATTATTTGTGCCGCTTGAATAGGTGTTATACCGATAGCACCTTGACCTATGGATAAATTACCTAAGTCCTGGTAAAAGACTTCTTCTTTTAACGGTATATTACCCTCTTTTTCTTCCGGTAGACCAATGAGAGTCTCTTCTCCTAGGCCAAAAAGCCTTGCATATTCAATGACTTTGTCTTTCCCCAATCTCATACCTAATTGAATAAAAACAGAATTACATGAAAAAGCTAAGGCATCTTTCAAAGTTATTTCACCATGGCCGCCTTTTTCAAAACTGGAACATTTAAAAGTGTTACCTCCAACTTTTTCAAAACCTTGGCAATAGAATACCTCATTCAATTCCGTTAACTTTTCCTCGAGAGCAGCTGATAATATTACGATTTTAAATATTGATCCCGGTGTGTAGCTTTCAACTGCTCTATTAATTAATGGTGCATTATTTTGATTTAAATATTCTTTCAATTGAAACTGTTTGTAATTGGGTCTGCTAGCCATGGCTAGCACTTCTCCTGATTTTGCATCCACAACAACAACTGCACCGCTTTCAACGTTTTTGTCCATAATATCTTCAACTATTTGCTGTACATTTTCGTCAAGGGTTAGCTTTACGCCCCACTGTTTTGACTTTTCATCATTTAAAGCTAGGCCGGCTATTGGTTGTCCCAAACCATCATTAATAACGTATTGATGTCTTGTTTCACTTTCAAGCATGCTGTTAAAAGCTTTTTCAATTCCGGTTTGACCTTGAAAACCTACCACATGTGTGGCTAATGCCGTCGGACCATATCTGACATCTTTATTGAAAATAAATACACCCGGTGTTTTATTTATAAGCGCATTCAATATATCTAAACTTTCCGGGACCATATCTAACTTTTTAATATTATTATCATCAAGAGAATCTAATATATTATTTTTTACAAGAAGCTCTTTTTCTTGTACCGACAACCAATTTGGAGAGATAACAGCAACAGTTGAAGAATGTGTTCCTGTTAGTGATTTACCATTTCTGTCAAATATCCCCCCTCTCACTTTTTCTATAATATTGCCTTTTTGTGAAAAAGCCCCTTGGGTAAAAAAAGACCCTTTTACAATTTGAATGTAAAAAAGTCTAATCATTAAAAAAAAAGACATTAATACGATTGATAAAAATAAAATACATATCCGCCTATTTCTAATCATTTATAATTCACCCAAGAGTATAATGCCCATTCAATGGGTTTATATTCCTTCAGTTATATAATATAAAAATCATGATTTCCACTGTGTAAGATCTTCTAAGGTCATGATGAAGGACAAGTTTAATCTTTTAAGGAAGACCTTTATTCTTCTTATAATCGGACAAACTCAGACATAGCAGGGAAAGCGGCAGCGCACGCTGACAGGCACTTTGCGACACATTGAATTGTCGTGAATCACTGTGTGGTAGCACCAAACAAAAGTAATAGGTCTTGTTTTACGATTATAAAGAGTTGCTTTCTTTATAAAAGCTACTTTCACCCTCACAGTAGTAACTTTCTACACCGGAATAATGAGTGATTTAGAGTGCTATTTAGTATTTTGTATTTTGTTTTGAGCACTCAGATGCTCGGGATAAGTTTTACTGAAAATATGTGATCCGTCACCCTTAGCCAAAAAATAAAGATAATCCACTTCTGCCGGGTTTGCTGCCGCTAAAATGGAAGAAAGGCCCGGTGATCCAATGGGGCCAGGCGGCAAACCAAGGTTTTTATATGTATTATATGGAGAATCAATTTCTAAATCCTTAAGAGAAAGTACTTCTTTATGCTCATCTAAAACAAAAGCTATGGTTGCACAGGATTGCAAAGGCATCCCTTTGTTTAATCTGTTATGAAAAACCCCTGCAATTATCGGTCTTTCACTTTCCAGCTTTGCCTCAGCTTCTATGATGGAAGCTAAGGTCACAATTTCATACATAGTATGATCAATTTTATTTTCTTTTAAAGTCTTATCTGCTTTGCTAAAAAACACCTCTTCAAATCTTTTTAATAACACATCAATATAGAACTCCGCACTTTTGCCCGGTGGCAAAAAATATGTATCCGGAAAGAGAAATCCTTCCAAATCAGCGTCCGGAGGAAAATCCTTTAAAAAATTATATTTATCCTTAAACTTTTCTGTTTTAACGGAAACTAAAAAATCTTCCTCGGAAATTAGGCCTTTTTCACTAAATATTTCAGCTATAATGTTCAAAGTGCTACCTTCTGGTATCGTTAATCTTACATCATTATTGATAATTTCACCCTTTACCAATTTATCAAGGATTTTCTCCGGTGTCATTGACGGGCTTAAATAATACTTCCCAGGCTTTATTTTAACATCTCCGCCGTTCATTTTTGCATATAGTTTGAAAACAAAGTGATTTTTAATCAAGCCCTGTTTTTCCATTTTAATCGCCAGTTGGTTTGCAGTTATGCCACTACTGACTTCAAATTCAACAAAAGTTTTATTAGCTGCATCTTTTGGGTAAAGCATGAATTTAAACCACACAGCGAAAAACACTATCGTTGTTATTAAAATAAAAGCCATGAATGTAGTTTTTTTTCTGTCTTTTATATATTTCAAAACACTGCTTTCGTTAAATCGGTGATAGAGGTATTTAACATTCAAGAGTTTTCACCCCTTTATTTGTTCTTTTTAAATAAATCCTTCAAGCTTGTTTTTTGTATTAAATAAAATAAGGGCAAGCCCAATCCGGCTACCGATATTAACTGACCAAAACCAATATGCAATGCTGTAATCCAAT
>DUNY01000418.1 GCA_012839145.1 Thermoanaerobacterales bacterium | reverse complement strand
CCTCAGCCGCCATTTCCGCCCCCATGTCAAAATTCATTACATCACCTGCATAATTACCGTAAAGGTATATGCAGCCCCGACCGGCATCCACGGCTTTTACCGCATTGTAGCATGCATCGGAAGAAGGGGAAGTGTTAATATTTCCTATTACTGCAGCATCGGCAAAATTTTCTCCTACATATCCTAAAAATAAGGGTTCATGGCCGGAACCGCCACCTATAATCACTCCTACCTTATCTTTTACCGGAGCAACGTTGCTTACTACAACACGGCCGTCATCCTCACAGAGGTGAACATAATTGCTATGAGCCCTGCAAAATCCATCCAACATTTCCTCCACAACATCATAAGCATCATTAAGTAACCTTCTCAACAAAAATCCCTCCCTAAAATTGTCTTTTATTACGTATTATATGATGGGTCGTCCAATATCATTCTTATATATATATATTTATTTGGGAAAAATGCCGATTTTTTTATTTAAAAAAGCAGGCCGCCAAAAGTCTGAAAGTATATACCTCAGGCTTTTGGCGGCTTGTTTGGCACCTTCTACATAAACCGGACCGGTAGCGGGATTGACATGATTAAAATCAATAACTGTTATGAGCTGTTCCTCTGACTTGATTTGATTGCTGAAACAATCCAATGTCTTAAACTTTAGGGTTTCCCCCCTTTTAGCCCTTTCAACCGGCTCATTATCCGGTGAAAAAGCATAGACATATTTGGTTATGATCTTCGAATCCATCTTTTCGCCTCCTCATAATCATTAGTTGTTCTTATTATACTAAATATGACAAGTTTTTAAATATTTAATTTGAATAAATCCTAGAACTTATTACCAAATATAAGAGCAAAAATAAGGGCATCATGATCATTTTGGATAACATAGAACAATATCACTCATTATAATATTAGATTCAGAGAATAATAGGAAATACAATAATTATTTTACTGGCATTTATCATTATGTATATCTTTTTTTTTTACTTTTTTATCTAGATTCTAAAATCAGTCCATAGGAGTGTTCGTTATATGTTTATTTATGCGGTTATATCTATTACATTAGCTTTAGTATTTTATACAGTGGGTGTCTGGAGTGAAAAACTACAAGGAGAGCTAAAGAATTGGCATCTTTATGTTTTTTGGATTGGGTTAATATTTGATACTACGGGTACAACAATTATGAGCAAGATTGCTCAGGGAGGGTTCAAATTAAATTTCCATGGTATAACAGGTTTACTGGCAATACTTTTGATGCTTTTTCATGCACTTTGGGCAACGATTGTGTTAATAAGGCATGATCAAAAAGCAAAATATAAATTTCACAAATTCAGTATCTTGGTATGGCTCATTTGGTTAATTCCTTTTGTATCAGGCACGGTTTTTGCCATGGCTAAGTAGTGTCAGAAAGCTTTATGGCTTGTTTTTTGCAGACACTCCGACACACTCCACAGCCGTAACACTTTTGAGGGTTAATGTGGCATTTGGCATCGATGGTTGAATATTCTATTGCACCGAATTGACAAAGACTCATGCAATTACGGCATCCTACGCATAACTCCATTTCTATGTGTGCTGTATACTCAGACCTGAACATAATATCAACCAGATCAGAGCTTATTTGAAATCTATAGGCCAAACAATCTCGATCACAATTACATATTGCTCCTATAAAAGGGGTTTTAAAGGTCCAGATGGAATGAACTAAACCCTGTTTATCAAAAGCCCTTAGAATCCTTTTAGCATCGGAAGGAGTAAGCACCTCTAAACCGACCTTTAATTCAGGCCAATCCTCGCATAAACCTGTGGGGTCCATGCCAAGAAGTAAACAATACCTGGCATCATTTTTTCCGGTAGTGACACTGCGACATATACATGCAATCCTCGTAATGGATTGGACCATTTCTACTATTGTTTCAGCATCTTCAAGGGGAACCACCTGACCGAAATGATAT
>DUNY01000275.1 GCA_012839145.1 Thermoanaerobacterales bacterium | reverse complement strand
TTCATCTCTTATGGAAAGAGCTCCTATTACCTCAGTGTGATTGGCTACTAAGACTAAGGTATAGCCACTCTCCTCCTCTTTTAAGATATAATCTTTTATTTTCTGTGGTATCACTATCCCTTGATTTTCTATCAGCCTCACACTTCCAACATAGTAATTTTGATTATTAAACTCAGCCTTTACACCTTGGCCTACTACAACTTCAAAATAATCCGGCTTTACTGTATTAATGTTCTCCTGTGCTGCTTTTTTGGTGATTGCTTTTGCCAGAGGGTGTTCAGAATAGGCCTCACAAGAAGCGGCAATACCTAAAATTTGATTTTCTTCTTTTGCGAATCCTTTTATTTTATATACTCGCGGCTTGCCTTTTGTAAGTGTACCCGTTTTATCAAAGGCAACAATGTTGACTTTACCGGCTTTTTCAAGACTGCTTCCACCTTTTACGATTATACCGTTTTTTGCGGCGTTGCCAATGGCAGATACTATAGAAACAGGTGTGGAGATAACAAGGGCACCTGGACATGCTATCACAAGAAAGGTAATGGCAAGTCTTAAATCACGGGTAATAAGTAGGGTTATTATGGATAAAAGAATTATTCCGGGAGTATAGTATCTTGAAAAGCTTTCAATAAATCGTTGAGTATTTGCCTTCCTTTCCTGGGCCTGTTCAACCATGTAAATGATTTTTGAAAACAGTGTATCTTCACCTACATTTTTTGTTTCCACTTCAAGATAGCCTTCCGTGTTAATGGTAGTGGAATAAACCTTATCCCCTGGCTCTTTCAGCCGCGGCATTGACTCACCGGTTATGGTGGCTTCGTCAACAGCCCCTTGACCTTTTATAACTATACCGTCTATAGGTATCTTTTCACCGGGCCTCACAACGACTACATCTCCCACTTGAACTTCATCTATATCCACTTCAATAATTTTATTGTCTCTTATCAAATTCGCTTTTGTAGGTGCAACCTTTATTAGAGATGCCAGCGCATCCCGGGTTTTACCCAGTGCCCGTGCCTCTAAGTAGGAGCCAAACACGAAGAGAAAGGTAACAGCAGCAGATTCCCAGTATTCTTTAAGATACAGACCTCCCAGTGCTGCAATAAAAACCAAAAGGTTTATACTAATGACACCATATCTGAGGGAAGTGAAGGCACTCTTTGCAACCTCATAACCTAAAATTATCGAGGCAATAATCATCATTATATCAAAAGCTTTTATATGCCCGGTAAGTTTGCATATCCAGCCAAGTATTATAATAATAGTCGGAATTAATAATTTTAGTTCCTTTTTTCGCATGTTTTCATCTCCTTTGTTTAAAGGTAATAGCGGGTTTTACCCCGCTATTTTGCCTCATATCCCAATTTTGCCACCGTCTTTTTGATTTCATCAAGTGAAATAATCTGTGGGTCATAGCTTAGATTTAATTTTCCGGACATAAAACCGACTTCAGCATGAGCTACTCCGTTTTTTCTTCTTAAGACTTCACCGATTTTCGCGGCACAATCGGGGCATGCGAGGTCGTCAATCTTTAATACTATCTTCTCCATAAATATCAAGCTCCTTCCATCTTTTTTTCTAAATATATGATAACCTAAAGCATATAAAATAAATATGATATAAATCACAAATCACAAAATAAAAGGATTATCTACCTAAAAACATAAGTTTCTTTATTGTTTTTGTATATAAAAAAGAGCCGTCTTTCCTATAGAAAATACTTTCTAATTCAAGACCAGCTCTCTTTGTCAAAAATTCTGTATTATGTTGTCGGTAAGTATAAACTAAAATCAATATTGATTTTAGTTTATACTTACCGAGGTGAAGATGACGGCAAAAGATTCCTTTCAAGTAAGACCGTTGTTAATAGCTGGCGGTCAAAGACCGCGCCTACAGGATAAACATAGAGGGTCAGCTGCAGGACGCACGCTGACGGGCACTGGGCAGGACGCCGAATTGCCGCTAGCCCTGCGTATTTCAGGACCAAGCTAAAAGTAACAGGTCTTGCTTTAGGAAGAGGTGCTATCATCTTTCACCGGAGTAATTTTCTACACCGGAATCAATATTTACTTGCAACAAGTTTTAAATATGCATTTATGAATTCATCCAGCTCACCGTCAATCACGGCCTGAACATTGCCGACTTCTACATTGGTCCTGTGATCTTTCACAAGGCTGTAAGGATGAAAAACGTAGGATCTTATCTGACTTCCCCAAGCTATTTCTTTCTGTTTGCCTCTTATTTTGTCAAGCTCCTTTTGCTGCTCTTCCTCATATAAATCGAAGAGCTTTGCTCTTAAAATCTTCATTGCGGTGTTCCGGTTGCTTTGCTGGGAGCGCTCATTCTGACAGGATACCACTGTGCCTGTAGGAATATGAGTTATGCGAACCGCCGATTCAGTTTTGTTCACATGCTGGCCTCCTGCCCCTCCGGAACGAAAAGTATCTATTTTAAGATCTTCAGGTTTTATATCCACCTCAATATCATCATCAATTTCGGGCATAACATCTGCTGAGGCGAAGGATGTATGACGCCTACCTGCTGCATCAAAAGGTGAAATTCTAACCAAGCGGTGAACACCCTTTTCCGACTTTAGATATCCATAAGCATTCATACCCTCCACCAGTATGGTTACACTTTTTACCCCGGCTTCGTCACCGGGCAGTAAATCAAGGGTGGTTACATTATAACCTTTATCTTCAGCCCATCTGGTATACATGCGGAGCAAAATGCCCACCCAATCTTGGGCTTCAGTGCCTCCTGCTCCCGCATGAAGGGTAAGAATGGCATTTTTCGCATCATAATTACCGGAGAGAAGGGTCTCCAATTTTGTTTTTTCTAATAGCTTTTTGAAGTCTTTCGTTTTATCAAGCAATTCCTGCTTGAGTTCCTGATCATCGGCTTCGGCACAGAGCTGAATTAAAGTTTCTAGGTCATCATACATCTTTTCCAAGGTAATGAAATTGTTAAATTTGCTTTTAAAATTGTTTAATTGTTGTAATATTTTCTGTGCTGATTCTTGGTCGTCCCAAAAATTTGAAGCCATTGTTTTTTGCTCTAACCGGTTTATCTCGGACTTTATCTTGTCGATTTCAAAGTGAATCCCTCAATTCCGTCAAAACAGGCTTCATGGCCTCAATCTCTATTCTGTATTCATCAAGCATGTTTATCCCCTCTTTTCTTGAGTATGCAATCTATCTTGTTAAACTGCTCTTCCACAACATTTTTTGTATTTTTTCCCACTACCACAGGGGCATGGATCGTTGCGACCTATTTTCTTTTGTTTGCGCACCGGTTGAGGTTTTTCTCCACCTTCATTATGAGAATATGTCATGTTGTAAGTCTTTTGCCGCCTTTCAGGGGCTGCTTTCACCTGAACCCTGAAAAGATATCGCAGTGTATCTTCCTGGATGTTCTTTATCATTTCCTGGAACATCTCATAACCTTCAAATTTATACTCTATCACAGGATCCCGCTGACCGTAAGCTCTTAACCCTATGCCTTCTCGCAGTTGTTCCATGGCATCGATGTGATCCATCCATTTTTGATCCACGATTTTGAGCATGATGTACCGTTCCAGCTCACGCATGGTATCATAGCCCAGTTCTTCTTCTTTTTTCTCATAGGCAGCTTGTGCTCTTTCAATGATAATCTCCCGAAGGTCCTCTCGGGACATATCTGCCAATTTATCCTCATCGATGATGTGTTTTATTTGGAATATATCCACAAGGTATTCTGAAAGACCCTTTATATTCCACTCCTCAGGATGAATCTCCTTAGCAGCATATATGTCGAGTAATCGTTCTATAACCCCAGTAATCATTTCTATAATACTTTCCTTGAGGTTTTCGTTTTCCAGTACTTGTCGGCGCTGGGAATACATGACTTCACGCTGGGTGTTCATCACATCATCATATTCCAAAACATGCTTTCTTATGTCGAAATTGCGAGCTTCTACCTTCTTTTGAGCATTTTCAATAGACTTTGTTATCAACGGGTGCTCGATGGGCTGATCCTCTTCCAAACCTAACCGATCCATTATGCCTTTTATATTATCCGCTCCAAAAAGCCGCATCAGGTCATCTTCCAAGGATATATAAAACCTGGAAGAACCAGGATCACCCTGACGGCCGGAACGACCTCGAAGCTGGTTATCAATTCGGCGGGCTTCATGTCTTTCAGTACCGATAATATGAAGACCACCCAGTCTCGGCACATCATCCCCTAGCACTATGTCTGTACCCCGACCGGCCATGTTGGTGGCAATTGTGACTGCACCTCTTTTCCCGGCTTGGGCAACTATTTCAGCTTCCTTTTCATGATACTTTGCATTTAATACTTCATGGGGAATCCCCTTGCGCTTGAGCAGACCGCTTAACAGCTCGGACTTTTCAATGGAAATTGTGCCCACAAGTACAGGCTGCCCTTTGCGGTAACACTCTTCAATTTCTTCAACCACTGCATTTAGTTTGCCCTTTTCGGTTTTGTAAATGGCATCTGGATGGTCAATCCTTATCATGGGTTTATTTGTCGGTATAACAACTACATCAAGACCGTAAATTCCACGAAATTCTTCTTCTTCAGTGGCTGCAGTACCGGTCATACCGGCAAGTTTTTTATACATTCGGAAGTAATTCTGGAAGGTTATGGTTGCCAATGTCTTGCTTTCATTTTCAACTTTGACACCTTCCTTTGCTTCGATAGCCTGGTGCAATCCGTCACTGTATCTTCGGCCAAACATAAGTCTGCCGGTAAATTCATCAACTATTATAACCTGGTCATCTTTTACAACATAATCTCGGTCCCGTTTCATAAGAGCGTGGGCCTTTAAAGCTTGCTGGAGGTGATGTAAAAGTTCCATGTTTTCTTCATCATAGAGATTCTCAACACGTAAAAAACCTTCGGCTTTCTTAATGCCTTTTTCCGTAGGCATAACACTATGGGCCTTTTCATCCACTGTATAATCTTCACCTTGAATCAGCCGAGGAACAAATCGAGCAAATTTATAATAGATGTCCGTAGATTCTTCAGCTTGCCCCGATATTATAAGTGGAGTCCTGGCCTCGTCAATTAATATACTGTCAACTTCATCAACGATGGCATAGTTTAAAGGCCTTTGAACCATATGTTCTTTGTATAGCACCATATTATCCCTAAGATAGTCAAAACCGAATTCATTGTTGGTGCCATAGGTTATATCGACATTATAGGCTTTTTTACGTTCTTCGAAATCCAAGCCGTGAACAATAAGGCCAACTTCCAGGCCTAAAAAATTATATATCTTGCCCATCCATTCACTGTCTCTTTTCGCCAGATAGTCGTTCACAGTAACTACATGGACACCTTTGCCGGTAAGAGCATTTAAATAAACAGGCATGGTTGCCACCAAGGTTTTGCCTTATCCGGTTTTCATCTCTGCTATACGTCCTTGATGCAGGACAATACCGCCCATCACCTGGACATCAAAAGGCCTCATATTTAGCGTCCTCTTGGATACTTCTCTTACCACCGCAAAAGCCTCAGGCAATATATCATCCAAAGTTTCCTCCCGAGATAGCCGTTCTTTGAATTCA
This sequence comes from Thermoanaerobacterales bacterium, assembly GCA_012839145.1. Taxonomy (GTDB): domain Bacteria; phylum Bacillota; class Thermosediminibacteria; order Thermosediminibacterales; family Tepidanaerobacteraceae; genus DUNY01. The sequence continues at coordinate 5,763 of DUNY01000275.1, read as the reverse complement.
TCGGTTTTACTGCGAAGCTGTTCGTCGGACAGCTTCTCCATGGAAGGTTCCAATGCATTGACCGTATCAACTGTTTTTTGAAGTTTCCTGACTTCCTTTTCATTACTGTCGCCTAAGATTTTTTTTAATATCCCCAACATACTATCACCTCATTTGTTGAAAGCGCAATACAGGTCAAGTTACAATAATAAGGAACCATAATGGTTCCTTATGTCCAGATTCATCTTTACTTACTTAATTGTATCACCTAATACTCCTTTTTTCAATTGAAAATCTCGCTTTCTTTCCGGCGTTTCCAGCGGCGTATGCATCTTTAAAGCAGCTAAAACACTTACTAATGCACAAGCAAAAGCCATTATAAAGACACCCTTTATTCCTTTAATGGCTGCAATATCTCGAGCGTCATTCTTAATGGAAGTTTTGTTTTTAAATGGTATACACTGCGTAGGCTTGACAACAGCAGTCCTCCAGAAAAGGTTCTAGGGTAAGACCGATAGAAACGGAAACAACATATAGTCCCATAGCCTTTCCCCGCTCTTTTGAGGGAAAATATGAACCATGACCGGAGTCGGCTGTTCCATGACCGCTGCTATCATAAGTGGGTTTAATATTTTATATGTGTTTTCCATTATTTCCTCCATAGACATCATTAGTAACTATTATATTCTAGCAGATAAATTATTGTCGTATATAAAAAAACCCCTTTCAGGGGATTAATCAGTTGTGTGGATCTTTTTAGCAATGACGGGTTTCATATACTTTTGAATTAGAAAAAACAAGCCTAGACTCATAGTTAAATCACCGATGCTAAATACCCTGGGCTTAGGATAAGGTGGCGGCATTGGAATAACATCGGCCAAAAATTTGAGTTTAGTTGTAGAATCCACAGCAGTATGATATAGATAATTAGGATCGAAAAGCAACTCTTTTAAACCTTCAAGGCGAGTAAGTTCTAAAGCCCAAAGGGAAACCGGCATTTTCCATCCATTGGCAAAAATTACAATATAATTCATAAAAACACCGAGAGCGACAAGGCCCATAGCTCTGATATGAAAGTTTGTGATCAATGCATAGAGGAGAAGCATATAAGGCACTGTAACCACCAGCCAATTGAAACGAATGGCTAGATTCAAGAGAGAGCCTTTCAATATTAAAGGTAAATACCTTATAGCAAAAGACATGAAAATAAATTCTATATTCTTTATGGGTATTTCCACGAGGTCTTTTAGCTTTCCACCTCGAAAGAGCCCGACTAAAAGCGAAATTATTAAAAAATCAACCAACATTGATACTAATTCTCCCTTTCTCTAAAGAATCTTTCAAGGCCTTAACCACCTCTGCTTTAAATTGAATCCCTGAATTTTTTTCAATCTCCGCCATGGCCTCGTTTACCTTCCAAGCCTTTCGGTAAGGTCTATCAGTAGTCATGGCATCAAAGGCATCGGCTACAGCCAGTATTGCGGCACCAAGGGGTATATCTTCTCCGCATAGACCTTGGGGATAACCGCTACCATTTAATCTCTCATGATGGAATTTTATGAAAGTGGCAGATTTGGAGAGAAAGTCAAGTTTTTCAACAATAGATGCTCCCAATTCAGGATGTTGCTTTACTTTGTTAAATTCATTTTCAGAAAGTTTACCCGGTTTATTCAGTATTTGTTCAGGAATACCGATTTTGCCTATGTCATGCAGTAAAGCGGCATATTTCAGCATGTCTATAAAATCACCGGGCAGTTTCATTTCTTCAGCGATTATTAATGAGTATTTTGCAACTCTATCGGAATGTCCGTGAGTATATGGGTCTTTAGCTTCTATTGTAGTTGCCAGTGCCTGAATGGTATCAAGGTATACCTTGCGCATGTTCATATAAAGCTGAAAAGAATGGCGAGCAGTTAGAAGGGGTATTAAAAAAAGCAGTACTCCGAATATACCTATATTTATATATATGACTGCCAATAGACTTCCTAAAGGTGCAAGAGCGATATAATTCGGCAACGTCAGTTTTATTGTATTAAAAAAAATCAAATAGCCGCGTTTATTTTCCAATAGTGACAATGCAATAGTTATAAGACCTACATTAACAATAAGATAGGTACATGTCACAACAATTATTCGTAATATATCATGAATTTGAGTTAGGTCTATCTGACCCGGTATTCCTCCAAGTTTTTCGTATAACAAGCTTGATGTGCCTGCCATAATAATGTATAAGTTAATATTAAAAACTGATTTGTAAAAAGGCATTATTTTTCGCCTTTTATACTCCGTAATGACGGTGGATATAAACACCAATAATATGCTTATTTTGCTCCCAAAGATCATTATGATACTGAGTAAAATGGCAAAATCAACGGTCACTTCGGCATGAAATGGCAGCGTAACCGGTAACTGTTGAGCTGCAGTCAGTATTACCAGAAAAAACAAGCGACTGAGAAATGAATCATATAAGATATTCAATTCAATGGGTATTACTGTAGATAAAAAAAGAAAGGATATGATGAGAGTAAAAATAAAAAAATATCTAAATGACTTAGGAGTATGTTTTATCATTCTATCACCTTTATAATTTAATAAGGGCCGACCTTACTATAATAGTATTATGGTCCTAATCTATAACTCGCACCGCCGGACAACACTAAGGCAAACAATGCCAACAAGATTTTAACGAGTGTGCTGTTGAGTTTCACTTTATAGCCTCCCTACTGTATATGCTCTGCTACACCGCTAGTTAAGCAGGCTATAAAATCGCTCCGCTTTAGTGTCGGCCCTTAATCTCTATTCTTTAATCAGTAAGCTTATTCTCCTGTTTATTGCACTTAATACTGCCGCAACCACTGCTTCATAGGTATCTTGCTTAATCAGAGCACTACCCAAAAGATATTCATCTTTTTCACTTGTTAAAACTGAAATAAGCACAGATACCGCCTGATGATTACCAATTTTAAATGTATGTACATCATCCAAAGAAAGGACAAAGCTCTCTGCAAGAAATAGCGAAATGGCATTTAGTGTAGCGCAAGCAGTAGTTCTCATGCGACTTTGAAATGACGCCGCACCGTTTGCTATTCCCTCAAATATTTTTCCTTCCGGATCAGCAAGGGAGACTTTTACTTCAAGACTATTATAAGTTTTGTTTGTTAAAATTCCTTCAATCCTGAGCCTTGTCTCAACAAAACGTTCATCTTCACTTTTTATCTGGGCAACGCTAATTTTTTTATGATCGATTTCAGATCCTAGAAATGCTATCAGTGTGGATTCTATATCCCTCACTATCTGCTTCGGATTCCTGTTTGACTTTGAGATTACATGAATCTCAGATATTTTGCCATCATCCCCTGTTACGATTTTTGCAGAAACGATGTCTTTGATTTTTTTTATTAAATCTTCACAGTGTGAAATGACCTGATCCTTTTCCAAAAAATCATTCACAACACCACCCCACATTTCATATGGTTTAAATTCGACTTTTTAATCCTAATTCCTTCTATTTTAAGAAAAAAGTTGAAAAAGCCTGCTATTATAACTAATAGCAGGCTTTGCTTATTCTAAGTATTTATAAGAGTTCTGGTTCTATCAAACCATAATTCCCATCACGTCTTTTATACACCACATTTACTTCATCAGTTTCTGCATTTGAAAATACGAAGAAATCATGACCCAATAAATCCATTTGCATTACTGCCTCTTCTAAATCCATGGGTTTTAGGGCAAATCTCTTGACCCTCACAATTCTTGGTTCGTTGTCATTCGATGGCTTTGGTTCCTTACCGTTGTATTTTAATGGTGTCTTCTTGATGCTGCGAGACATTTTTGTCTTATACTTTTCTATTTGTTTTTCCAGTTTATCAACCACTACATCGATGGAAGAGTACATGTCTTGAGTTTCCGTTTCACCCCGCAGTAACATTCCATTGATAGGCATGGTGACCTCAACTATGTGTCGGTCTTTTTCGACACTTAGGGTTACTTGAGCATCTACGTTGGTGTCAAAAAACCTTTCGAGCTTTCCTACCTTCTTTTCCGCATACTCTTTTAAAGCTTTTGTTACATTAATATTTTTGCCGCTGACATTTACCTTCATAAAGCTCAACTCCCTTCTGGGAATTTTTTTATAAAATGCATTTGGTTAATGCATTTTATTCATAGTTTGATTGATTTTTCAAGGTGCATTCTTCTGATATGTAACATGTGATATATATATTATTCCCTATTTGTGTAAAAAATCCTTCTTGTTAGTTGATACAAATACATGAAAAGCCCGGGACATGAACCCGGGCTTGTTTTCAGCTATAAAACTGTAACATTTGCGGCTTGAGGGCCTTTCTGTCCTTCCACCACATCAAACTCGACAGTATCTCCTTCTTTTAAGGTTTTAAAGCCTTCCTGCTGTATAGCCGAATAATGAACAAAAACGTCTTTATCTCCTTCTACTTCAATAAATCCATAACCTTTTTCCTGGTTAAACCACTTAACTTTACCTTGCAATTATTCATTCCTCCTAAAAACTAAATAGAGATGGGCCCTTCTTTTTTTCAATATATCACACTGAAAAAGCAAAGTCAAATTAAATAGGAAGGATATTATGTTTTTTATTTGTTGAATTATAATTTAGGCAGATTTTCTGCAACATTCATATAATATATTATAACACATCTAAAGCCAAAAGTAAGGAGAATATATATGTTTCGAAAAAAGCCTTTCATAAGTTTCAAGGGATTTTTTGATAATTTAATCAAAAAAACAAAAACCCGGCAAAAGGACCTGGTGGAAATCAGTCTTCCGGGTCTTTGTATAAAGGTTTCAAGAAATATGAATTTAAAAATACCTCACGAATTGACAGTGGTAGTTCCCCGGGCAGAAATTCGCAAAAACTGTCTTAATAGCGATTGCACTAAATATGATTACGAGCTTGTATACAGCAGCATAACCGTAGTTCATGCCCCAAGACACCCTCTTGCAGGACCGTCTTCTAGCGCCTCCTTAAAATTACCTAAAAACCTCAATCATAAAAACAACTGTTTCCAACAAACTCACGAATAATCGAAGTGAGTGGAATATCTTTCTCATCCTTAATCGGTTCAAAATACTCGAGAAATTTCAAAAGGTGTTTTGCCTTAATATATTCAGTGTCCTGTTCTTTTATTTGTTTCAGCAATGGCTCAGCGTATTTTTTTAATACCGCCATTTCATAAACTAAAGCGGAATTAAACATTACATCAGCTTCTTCTTGATATGGAAAAATGTTTTTCTCCGCACCTTTTAAAACCGCCGGCCACATTGAAATAGTCTTTTTTGCATCTGCTGATCTGCTCCAGCTATCCCTTACAATGCGCCTCAACAGTCTCGTATCAGTTGTAGAAATACGGTTATGGTTATCTATGCTAAGTTGGGTCAGAGCACTTACATATATCTTGAATTTGTTTTCCTTAGGAATTGACGCCGTTAAGCGCTCATTTAAACCATGGATACCTTCAATAATAATGGGCTGATCCTTTTCGATTTCAGTGGGAGTCTTTGAATATTCTCTTTTTCCTGTATGAAAATTGTATCTAGGAAGTATTACTTCCTTGCCCTGTATTAGTCTTGTCAAATGCTGGTTGAAAAGTCGTACCTCAATGGCATCAAGGGCTTCAAAATCCGGTTTTCCGTCATCTCCCAGGGGAGTTTTGTCCCTATCCAGAAAATAATCATCCAAAGAAATGGAAATAGGTCTTAAACCATTTACCATAAGCTGCACTATAAGTCTCTGGGCGAAAGTGGTCT
>DUNY01000162.1 GCA_012839145.1 Thermoanaerobacterales bacterium | reverse complement strand
TCATTTGTTTATTTAAATACCTTTTTGTAAATATGTCAATTAACATCCTCAAAGTGCCATTCATTCTCTATTGACAGTAGGTTTAACTGACAGTTTTGAACACAAATAGAGCATTTTATACATTCAATATTATTGAATTGAGATATTGCACCTTTTATCTTGCGCAGTCAGTTACCTCGCCTTTTAAGACCTCTACAGCGTGAGGAAGCGCGGGCAGTATCACTTCCAAATTTTCTCTGACAGCTTTGGGGCTGCCGGGAAGATTTATAATAAGAGTCTGCCCTCGAATACCGGCTCTAGCACGGGATATCATGGCATGAGGGGTTTTTGCAAGGCCTTTTTGTCGCATCGCTTCAGGTATTCCGGGCACTTCCTTTTCTATCACTTCTAAAGTTGCCTCGGGAGTATTGTCTCTGGAAGAAAGTCCGGTACCTCCGGTGGTTAAAATAAGGGCTATGTTTTTTTGGCACATCTCTAACATAGCATTTTTTAAAATCTCCTTATCATCCGGCAGTACTCTGTAATCCTCCACATTTCCATCGATGGCTTTTAGCATATCAATGATGACCTTTGCGCTGATATCTTCTCTCTCACCTACAGCCCCTCGGTCACTTGCAGTAATAACACCTACATTAATCACTATTCTATCACCTCTATACTATCACCTGAAGAAAGTGTTCCGCCTTTTATAACTTTTGTAAAAATACCCTCCCTAGGCATGACGCAATCTCCTGCCAATTCATATATGGCACATTTACCATGACACTTCTTTCCTATTTGTGTAACCTCCAACAGAATTTCACCAGCTTTTAGCCTTGTGCCTATGGGGAGATTTACCAGATCAATGCCCCTAGTTGTAACGTTTTCCGCAAAATCTCCAGGTCCCACTTCAAGACCTTTCTCTATCATCTTATCAATGCTTTCTTGAGCTAACAGACTTACTTGCCTATGCCAAGGGCCTCCATGAGCATCACCATCAATGCCAAAATCTTCAATGAATCTCGCAGAACCCACATCTGCTTTCCTTTCACCCTTATGCAAGCTTTTACATACTGCAACTACTTTTCCCATGGCAATATCTCCTCTCTTTTAAACTCACCGCTTTTTCCTCCAGCTTTTTCTTTTAAATGAATCTGTTTTATTACCATTCCTCTGTCCACTGCCTTGCACATGTCATAAATTGTAAGACAAGCAGCGGAAACCGCTGCCAAAGCCTCCATTTCTACTCCAGTCTTGTTTGTGGTAGTTACCGTGCTCTCAACCTTAATAGTGCATTTCTCATTATATATTTGAAATTTTATATCTACACCCGTAAGGGGTATGTTATGACACATAGGTATAAGGAAAGATGTTTCTTTGGCTGCCATTATTCCCGCTACTTGAGCCACTGCAAGAACATCTCCTTTTTGTGCCCTTTCTTCAAGAATCATCCGCAGGGTTTCAGCCTGCATCTCTATGAATCCTACTGCTACAGCTACTCTCTGGGTATCTTGTTTGTCACTAACATTTACCATGTGTGCTCTACCTTCATCATTAAAGTGTGTAAACTTCACTTTCATCCTCCTATCTGCCACATTTTTCGAAAATGATCTGCATTCTGTTCCGATGTCATATGATGCCTAAGAGGTTTTTGTTCAAGAGCTTGTTTAAATAAGCTCTTGAGTTTTTCCTCACTTTTGTTTTCATTAAAGGCGGATTTTATATCAATCTCAATATCCGATTCCAAACACGGTTTTAGTTTACCGTCGGCGGTCAGTCGTAGGCGGTTGCACATGGGACAAAAATGCTGACTTATAGGCGTTATAAATCCAATACTACCAAGGGATTTAGGAACTTTATAGTATATAGCCGGACCGGCTCCTGCCGGTATGCCGGTAGGTATAAGCTTTTGGTTTATGGAAGCCTTAATATCCTGAGCAGAAATGAAGCGATTTTTGCCCCAACCTCTTTCTCCCAAGGGCATGAGCTCTATAAATCGCACAAATAAAGGATATTCTTGAGTTAATTTTACAAAATCCATGATTTCATCATCATTGAATCCTTTCACCACAACACAGTTTATTTTCACCGGTGTGAGACCTACTTCCAGGGCTGCCCGTATACCTTGCAACACTTTTGAAAGCTCACCGCATCGGGTTATTTCCCTAAACCGTTGTGACTTTAGACTATCGAGGCTTATATTCACTCTGTTAAGGCCAGCTTCCTTAAGATGCCTTGCCATATCTTGCAAAAGACATCCGTTGGTAGTCATGGAAACATCTTTGATACCATTGATGGAGCTTAGTTTTTTTATAAAACCTACCACACCTTTTCTTACTAACGGTTCACCACCGGTCACCCTAACTTTGGTAATCCCTAAGGAGGCTGCTGCATTGACAAACTGTAAAATTTCTTCAAAAGTCAGTATGTCCTCATGTTTTTTGGGTTCCACTCCTTTTTCCGGCATACAGTATCGACATCGAAAATTGCATCGATCGGTTATAGAAATTCTCAAATAGTCTATTTCTCTTTTAAAGCCGTCTTCCATTGTATCGCCCCCATCATTTAACAAAAATTGTCTCACCGGTATGGGAAACGTCATAACCTCCCAGTGTCATGACCTTTTGCTTGAACTTGGACTCATTTATTACTTCTAATAATTTTTGTATTGAATCCAGTTTATAATATTCTTCGGGTATGGCCAGATCATATCGTTCCGGGGAAACCGGTATAAAGTCCAGATCCAATGAATTAGCTGCTGCATGAATTCCTAAACCCACATCGGCACCGTCGCCGGCAACTGCGGCAGCCACAGCCATATGGGTATATTCTTCTCTTTCATACCCCTTAACCTTTTCAGGACTGATCCCCAACTCTTTCAGTTTTAAATCCAAAAGCAATCTGGTTCCGGCTCCTCGCTGACGATTTATAAAAAGTATGTCATCCCTGGCCAGATCCTCAATACCTGCTATGTTTTTAGGATTGCCCCTAGGCACTATCAGGCCTTGTTCTCTAAATACGAGATTTACCAATACAATATTTTGTTCAGATAAATATCTTTTTATATATGAAATGTTATACTTTCCCGTATCAGGGTCTAAAAGATGAATCCCTGCCATATGTGCTTCTCCCCGTTTGAGGGCCATAATACCCCCCATGCTGCCCACATGAGCTGATGACAGATTAAGCTCCGGATGAGTTTTTTTAATCTCATTAGCCAGTACATCAAGAGTAACATCGTGACTACCTATAATGACAACAGTATTTTCTATATCTTGCTCATTTCTCAAAAGCTCCACTTCAACCTTTTCCCCGCTTTCCAAGCCCTCTTTTAATGCAGGGATTCTGACTATACCGTCAGCTCTCACCAGAGACATGATAATTCCTGCCCCCCGTGAAAGGGGTGAAGCTATCATTTTACCTCCTACTCGTCCCAGTTTAACTCTTAGAAATTCCTCAACACCTATGGCTGATACCACCCGACGTGAAAGTGTCGCCTTTATTTTTTGGTTGGAAGGTGTGGGCATTCCTTGCATCTTATACACCATAGGTTTTACAAACAGATTCATGTTGAGGGCTGCTGAAACTGGATATCCGGGAATGCCCAAAACCGGTTTACCTTCAGCAATGCCCAAAATTACAGGTTTACCAGGTCTAATGGCTACTCCGTGCACATATAGCTTGCCTAATTCTTGGACAATGGAGGAAGTATAATCTTCCGTTCCTGCTGAAGAACCAGCGTTGACTATAACCGCATCTGCCGTTTCTAAAGCCTCTCGCAGCTTTGACTTTATCATTTTATAATCATCTATAACCGGTCCAATTACCTGAGCATCTCCACCCCATTCTTCTATGTACCCGGCAAGCATTGCTGAGTTGTATTCTATGATATCTCCCGGCTTCAATTTTGCACCAGGTGACACTAATTCGGTTCCTGTAGGCAGTATGGATATTTTCGGTTTTTTGCGGACAGTAATTTCCACATGACCACCGGCTAAAATTGCTCCCAAGTCCTGGGGCCTGAGCCGATGGTTTTCCGGCACTATGAGTTCGGTTGCAACTATATCTTCTCCTATGCCCCTTACATGTTCCCAAGGAGAATGAGAGCTTATAATCTCTACTTCATCATCACCAATGGGATGCACTTCTTCTATCATTATTACTGTATCACAGCCCGGTGGAAGAGGGTCGCCAGTATCAACATATTTAAAATCAATATCTTGCTTCAATCGGACAGGATTTTTCTCATCAGCTCCAAAGGTCTTCCTCGCGGCTACCGCAATACCGTCCATAGCCGCCGCATGATAGTGGGGCGATGAAACCTTAGCAAAAACAGGACCTGCGGTTATCCTGTTAAGGGCTTTTCGCACATCCACAATCTCGGGCTCCAACGGCTCAATGCCTTCCATTATCGTTAACCAAATTCTCTCTGCCTCAATTAGTGGTATGTTATCAAGATACACTTCCCGTTTCTTCATGGTATAACCTCTTTCTTCTAAAATAATTCCACTTCAACCCATTCTCCTTGTAGGACACCCTGTTTCTCAGAAGGTATTTCCGCTATTCCATCGGCTTCAACCATATTAGATATGAGGCCGGATTTGCCCAATATAGGCACGGCCCAGAGTTCACCGTCTCTATCTTCCAAATGAACTCGGATAAAATCCTGCCTGCCTGCTGCTGAAGACATATTTCGAGAAATCTTTGCCTTCACTTTCAAACCTCCGTAATTTTCAGGTCTCCCAAGGAGTATTGAAATAATCGGCCTGACTATCAGCTCGAATATAACCATCGCCGATACCGGATGTCCCGGCAGGCCAATAACCGGCTTTCCTTCTACTATTGCAATAACCGTTGGCTTCCCAGGTTTCACTGGAAGTCCGTGTGCTAACACTCCCGGTGTTCCAAGGTTTTCAATAACTCTTACAGTATGATCCCTTGTTCCCACCGAACTGCCTCCAGAAAGAAGAACCACATCACTTGATTCTAAGGCTTTCTTAACTGCACTATATAATTTATCATAATCGTCTCCTATTATTCCGAAAGTTTCAGGCTTTGCACCCCACTTTAACACCTGGCCACTGATGGCGTAAGTGTTTATATCCCGAACTTGTCCCGGTTTTAACGGCTTGTTTGGTGATACCACTTCATCCCCTGTGGATAAAACAGAGATCAAAGGGGGAGCAATCACCTTGACTTTATCTTTTCCTATACTTGCTAAAGCACCAAGATCCTGCGGCCTTATTGTATGGCCTTTTTCAAATAACACCGTACCCCTTTTTATATCTTCACCCTTAGATACTACATTTTCTCCCGGAGCTACCGGCTTTTCCACACATAAAGTTGTGCTATCTAAGGTTTGAGTATACTCGATCATAACAACACTGTCGGCGTTCTCGGGAAGCATGCCCCCGGTTGAAATTTTGACGGTTTGATTTGGCAGTAGTTTGACTTTTGTTTTCTCCCCCATCATAATTTCACCAGCCAAAGTCAATAGAGCTGGTAGGGATTCGGTAGCACCAAAGGTGTTTTGGGCTATTACTGCAAAACCGTCTACCGTTGATCTATTAAACCCTGGAATGTCTTCAGCAGAAATAACGTCTTCTGCCAACACTCGACCGAAAGAATTAATTAAATCAACTTCTTCGGTTTTTAATCTAATATTTTTAAGATGTTCCTTTAAGAGTTCTCTTACGTCACTAACGGTTTTAGCTTCAAAAAGCACTAGTTTCATTCCCTTCCAATAGCCTGTTCAAATCATTTAAATTATAACATAAAACTTCCTATACTAAAATATTTGACATATTTATATGAACAGCTATCCCTAAACTTTTATAGTTTAGGGATAGCTGTTCATATTGTAAAATCGTTACTTCTTCGTTTTTTTATACCGACAATTCGCGCCAACTCGTCACTGGAAGGTCTCTCTTTAAGTTCTTTAGGTGTCCCTTGCTGTGCCATTTTTCCTTGCATTAGCACCATGACCCGATCGGCCAGATACGACACTTCAGCAAAGTTGTGGCTTACAAAAAAGGTAGTAATACCTGTGGAATGTAGGACTTCATAAAGCTCTTCTATCAAATCTTCCCGGGTCGGGGTATCAAGGTTGGCAAAGGGTTCATCCAAAAACAACACTTCAGGTTCCAAAGCAAATGCTCTGGCAAGGCTCACTCGCTGGGCCTCTCCGCCGGACAAGGCAC
>DUNY01000303.1 GCA_012839145.1 Thermoanaerobacterales bacterium | reverse complement strand
AGTTTCAATCTCTTGTGGAACTGGGGTTATTATCCTGAAATTACTTATCATGATAGGTCATGGAGCAGCGAGTACGACATAGATTGGATGACCGATATATTTATGACTAGGCTGAGTGGGCAAGCTTTTTACAATAGGCAAGATATAATTGACTACCTAAAAAGTATTTCCGTTAATGGAAAGGTCAAAGAGCAAACCACATCAAAAGTAGCTTGGCTGTACTGGCAGGTGTAAAAAGAATCCAGTTTGAAGGTCCGGACTTACAAAATGCAAGGGGTTGTAGGTAATACCAGAGAGCGAATTATTATTTTATCGAAAATGGTTCTTACAGAGATTACAAAAAAGCCGTTAAAAAGCTTTTTGCGGAGTAACAGAAGTGACTAATCAAAACTGGTTAGAATAAGATTTACTTAGCATTTCATGCTTTCAGAGTTAGAATAGAGCTTAAAACTTTAGGCTTTTGCAGAAATCGAGGTTTAGAACCATCGAAAAAATAATCTGAGCGAACGGTATTACCTACAACCTGCGACAGTTACTTAGTACACTGGAACACAACATGTGAAGAGGGGACTTAACGTGAAAAAATCAAATATAGGCAAAATGCTCATTTTGTTTATGTTGGCAGCTATAATGTTCAGTATGAACGGCTGTGGCGCAAAACCCCAGCAGAAGACTGTAAGTGATTCTACCGAACTGGATTCCCCTTTAGTAATACGCCTGGAAGGCGGGGATTGGGGCTTTCCTTCTCCTTTTGCCCACTATTCCCGGGGGCCAGGTATGTCGAAGATGCGTCTAATATATGACAGCCTTTTGGAGAAAGGGGAAAAAGGTCTCATCCCCTGGCTTGCCAAGGAATGGACTATTTCTCCCGACGGTAGGGAGTATACTTTCGTATTAAACTCAGGAGTAAAATGGCATGATGGAGAGCTACTTACTGCAGAAGACGTAAAATTTTCCTTCGAGTATTTCACAAAACATCCCCCCGTATCCAATAGCTTGTTAATTGATGGGAAACCGTTTATTGACAAAATAGAGGTTATCGATGAGTGCCAAGTTAAAATAACGGTAAATGAGCCCAATGCCACCCTACTGGACAGATTAGGGATTGTAAGGATAATTCCGGAGCATATTTGGAAAGACATAGAAGACCCTAAAAAAGCAATTGATTTGGTCAAATTAGTGGGATGCGGTCCCTATACACTTACAGATTACAATCAAGAGCAGGGCACCTATCGATTTCAAGCCTTTGAGGATTATTGGGGACCTAAGGTTCGGGTGGATGTAATTGAATTTATCCCCGTAAGTGATCAGGTGCTGGCTTTTGAAAAGGCAGAAATCGATTTATTGGATGTTCCGGCGGATTTAATGGATCGGTATAAAAACAATGAGGAGTATAAAATTCTTAAAAGCCCTGCCTTTTGGGGTTATAGACTTCTTTTCAATATGGAGAAAAAACCGGAGCTATCTGATGTAAATACAAGGAAAGCCATTGCTCACGCCATAGATGTTGATGAACTTATAGAAAAAGTAGCCCGGGGAGCAGCAGTTCCTGCAAGTCCCGGATATCTGCCAATTGATCACATATGGCACAACCCTGATGTAACAAAATACGAGTTTGATATAGAGAAAGCCAAGGAGCTCCTAAACAATAAATCATTAAGTCTAACATTGCTCATATCTGATGATCAAAAAGAAGCAAGGATTGCCGAGCTTCTGAAAATAAACTTTGCCAAGGCCGGAATTAATCTTGAGGTCCGGACTGTGGACATGAAAACCCGAGACAGTCAGGTAAAAGAGCAAAATTATGAACTGGCCTTGATAGGCCACGGCGGCTGGGGTCAAGATGCCGATTGTCTCAGGGAAGTCTATGGTGTGACCGTTGCACGGGATGCCAGTCCTGTATCCAATGTAATTCCCGGTTACAGTAATCCTCAAATAAATGAACTTTGCCAAAAACAGCTTTCCGAACTGGATGAACAAAAAAGAAAATCTATGATATTAGACCTTCAAAAACTAATTTCTGATGAAATACCCCTTTTACCTCTTTACAATACTGTTGAATATATGGTTTACAAACCTGAAAAATACGACGGATGGGTTCATGTGTTTGACCATCATGCGGTAACACACAATAAATTATCATACTTGGAAAGAGAAAAATGAAATATCAAAAAGCCATCAGATACCTTTTAACTTTTTTCTGTATAATAACATTGAATTTTTTTCTGCCCCGGATCATGCCCGGGGACCCCTTTTATTTTTTATCAAGTGAGCAGGGAGAAATAACAATAACTTACTCTCAGGAAGAAATCCAGCGACAAAAAGCTTACTATGGCTTGGACGTGCCGGTTTTAACCCAATATGGGCGTTATCTGAAAAACATTATTAAAGGGGATTTGGGATATAGCATATATTTTAACAATGATGTCAGGTTGATTATCAAAAACCGTATCCCTTGGTCCGTCTCCCTAGTATTGCTATCGGTAATAATAGGCGGCTTTATTGGCACACTTTTGGGGTGCCTATCGGCATGGTACCGCCGGGGCGTTTTAGATAAAGCCCTCTACTCTCTGATGATAATCCTTTCTGAAATACCGGCATTTTTGATAGGTATACTATTCCTGTTATTCTTGGCAGCCCGGCAGGGGTTATTCCCCCTTTCAGGAGGTATGAAACCCTTTGCCGAGTATGTTTCTTGGTCTAGCCGGTTTTTGGATATAGCCCTCCACGGTTTTTTGCCGGCACTTACCCTTGCTGTCGTTCAAATGGGGGGATTCTATCTTATAGCGAGAAACAGCATGATTACGGTAATGTCCAAAGATTATATGACTACTGCTAAGGCTAAGGGCCTTAGCACACGGCGCATACTCTTTCGTCATGCTTTAACAAATGCAGCTCTGCCTATTGTAACCAGGGCTTTTTACAGCTTAGGGCAAGCAGTGGGAGGGACCATACTGGTGGAAAACGTCTTTAAGTACCCAGGGCTTGGATTATTGATGCGGCAGGCTGTAATGGTCAGGGATTATCCATTGATTCAAGGAATATTTCTTACTGTAACGTTCTTTGTAATTATCATGAATTTAGCGGCAGACATTATATATAAGAAGCTGGACCCAAGAATAATTTGATGGTGATAAATGATGTCCAATATTTTGAAACGGTTTTCTACAGCCGGCAAAATTTCCGTATTCCTCATAACCTTAGTGTGTTTTATGGCTATATTCGCCCCTTTATTGACAAAACACCCCTGGAATCAGCCCACCGGAGACGCTCTTGAGCCTCCAAGCAAAGCCCATATACTGGGGACTGATGACCTGGGAATAGATTTGTGGTCTCAAATATGCTATGGAGCACGAAACAGTATAGCAGTAGGAATTGGCACAGCTTTGACTGCCTGTTTACTGGGAACTGCTTTGGGTATTATAGCCGGTTATTGCGGTGGAATACCGGACCTTGTTATATCTGCGGTCATCGATGTACTGACTGCCATACCCGGCTTACCGTTAATGATTGCAGCCGGAGCCTTTTTCGGGCCCAGCATCAAAAACATTATATTGATTTTGTCCATTCTGTCTTGGGCTATGCCTGCCCGGATCATACGCTCTAAAATCATTTCACTTAAACAAGAAATGTATATTAAAGCAGCCCAAGGTTATGGAGCCGGTTTTTCATATATTACCATAAAGCATTTTTTACCCCGAATTTTTCCCCTTTCGGCCACAAGCTTCATCAGACTCATAAGCAAGGCCATAGTATCTGAGGCAAGTCTATCCTTTTTAGGCCTAGGGGATCCCACAAGCAAAAGTTGGGGGCTTATATTAAACTATGCGTTGAATTTTCCCGGGATATATTTTACTGATTATTGGAAATGGTGGTTGGTATATCCACTGCTTTGTATAATACTTTTGGTGTTGTCAACTGCAGTTATAGGCAGGGAATTTGAAAAGATATTAGATACAAAAATCAGTTCCGTTGTATAAAACAGCTATAACCGGAAACCTATATGGAAAAGGGGTATTACAGTGCTAAAAGTTAAAAATCTGTCAGTAACCTACAATCAAGCCGGTCAAGAAACTCATGCCGTAAAAGATATGTCCTTTACTCTGGAACAGGGGCAAGCCTTGGGAATCATCGGAGAATCAGGCAGCGGCAAAACTACGCTGGGCTTGGCAATAATGGGTATACTGAATTCCGGAGCAAAGGTTGACGGAACCATTGAGTATAAGGGTGTAAATCTGCGTAAGCTTTCCCCCGGTCAGTTAAATATGTATCGGTGGAAACATATAGCCATGGTGTTTCAAAACGGCCTTGAAACATTAAACCCTCTCTTGACAGTAAAAGAGCAGATAAAAGAATGTATTATCCATCATCTCAAAATGAAACAACTGGAAGCCGACCAGCAGGTTAAAGTGCTCCTTGAGCAGGTAGGGCTTGAAGTATCTGTGGCGGACAGCTTTCCCCATCAGCTGTCCGGAGGTATGAGGCAGAAGGTGCTTATTGCCATGGCACTGGCCTGTGACCCAAAAGTACTCATAATCGATGAGCCCACCGGCTCCTTAGATGCCTTATCCAAAGCCGAGATCATTGAGCTCCTGGCAAAACTCCAACGAGAAAAAAGGTTTTCAATGATTGTCATATCCCATGATTTTTCTGTCATTACCCGCTTGACCGGCAAAATGTGCGTGATGTATCGGGGCTGCATCCTTGAAGAGGGCCTTACTCGCGATATTCTCAAAAACCCACTCCATACTTATACCCGTGGACTTATCAACTCATCTCCCTCCATAAATCCCTATCAGGACCTATGGGGGATTCCCCCATCTGGTAAACCGGTGTCCCATAAAGGTTGCCCATTTTATCCCCGATGCTGTCAAAGTTCTGACATATGTAAGGACCAAATGCCTAAACTGGAATACGTATCCCTTGAACGTCGGGTAGCCTGTAACAAAGGTGGTATTGTAACACTTTTGGAAGCACAGGGAATAGACAAAACCTACTCTTTTAAAGGTCGTAAGATTCGCGCTTGCAAAAACTGCCATATGAGTGTTCGTGCCGGGGAGATTGTAGCATTGATAGGACAATCGGGATCGGGAAAAACTACCCTGGCAAGTGTTCTTTCAGGTTATTTGAATCCGGATAACGGACATACAAAATTCTTAGGTCAACCAGTCAAGCAGTATGAGTTTGCCTGTAGACCAAAGGGCATACAAATGGTATTTCAAGACCCTTTTTCATCCATAAACGACCAATTTACTGTGCTTCAAGCTGTAAAAGAGCCCTTGGACATATTAAAACTATATAGTCCCGTAGAACGAGCGGAAAAAGTTAAAAAAGTTCTTTCCAATATGGAGCTTTCCACTGATGATAGTTTTTTAAACCGGCGGTGTTTTACATTAAGCGGTGGGCAGCGGCAGCGGGTCTCCATTGCGCGCAGTCTGGTAATGGAGCCGAAACTCCTCATTGCCGATGAAATAAGCTCCATGCTGGATCCTTCAACTCAGGCAAATATTTTGCGGCTTTTAAAAGGCCTTCAAAACTCCCTGGGGTTTGCTATGATTTATATAACCCATGATCTGGACCTGGCAAGAAAAATTGCCGATAAAGTGTATATAATGCATCAAGGTGAAATAGTAGAATCCGGCCCGGCTTGGGAGGTCTTTGACAATCCTGACAATGAGTATGCCAGAAAGCTAATATTACCCATACAACGGAAAACCGGCGATTTTT
>DUNY01000026.1 GCA_012839145.1 Thermoanaerobacterales bacterium | reverse complement strand
GATAGGCATACTTTCCAGGCCATAGGATTTTTTCAATGAATTATTAACTAAAACTTCGCACTTGTAAAAGTGCCTATAAACCTTGAAAAATCAACATTATTCGGCATAAATATAGCATGAACCTACCATTTTTGGTATAATTAAGTTAACAAACCAACAAACCAAAATGGAGGCTCATGCTATGAAAAGTATAACACAAGATTACCAAAATGATAAGATGGTTTCGTCATCTATGAAAAGTTTTTTCAAAGAATATAGGATTTCGAACGCATTGAAAGAATCTAATGCCTACAAAAGCAAGGGCATTTCCGTAATAGCCATTTTCCGATACCTGTTTATGCTGATTTTTACCAATCGCTCCATACTATTTTACTATATATCGGATGAGATGTCCGATATTACATGGATTCAGGCTTTTCACTTACTGATGCAGGTGTTCTTGGATACAGTTACGGATAAGTTATCCTTAACTTCTGAACAGTTAGATCAACTGATGGAAGCATTTATGGCTGCGCTCCCAAAAGAACTAAAGGAAAGGCTACAATTATGCGCATAAGGCCAAAAATCGGGATACTGTTTTAATCCCAAATATTGAATTCTCAAGGTACATAGACAATATTTATGTGCGAAGTTTAAGTAAATATATTAAGCGGATTTTTTAGATAATCTTGTAATTTCAGGAAAGTATCATTTTTATCAAACCTTATAAGACATAAGGGGACAGTCGGATGTTATGGTGCGATTTTGCGGTGAATAATTTTCCTCCGTCCCTAAATATTCTTGCATCTTTATTATCATATATTTTTATCATTGGCCTCATGATACCAGCTCTTTTCGGTATTTTCTGTCATTTACGATAATATCACCAATGATGTTTTCCATCAAGGGATTTGTATGACGAGCTTTTTGGGTTGTAACGGTTTTTGCGGAAAAACCATTACAACCCAAAAAGCTCTAATGAGGTACAACTTGAAGAGATCCGCAGACTCGCTTAACAAAAACGCCGCACTTGCTATTATAATATAAAAATCTAAGTAAAGAAGTGTTTTTTGTAATTGCGCAAAAATTGCACTTATCACAGTTTAATACCACTCACTTCTCCACCGGCTCAATGCCGATGCTCCAGAGCCATTCTCTTACTTCCTGTTTTTCAACTTCCAATTTATATCTATACCACTGTTCCTTTATTTCTGTATACCTACTAATCACATTTTTAAATCTACGAAAAGCACCTTTACCATCAAGGGCATCGAACAGTTTTTCTGAAACAGTTAGATCGTCAAGTTCTTCTGTAAACTTAACCATAATATCATAAGCTTCGAAACTTGCTCTTTCTGGAATAATTTCATACCTTCCACCTTCATCCTCATATACTACCCTAACTTTTTCTACCATTTCTTTTTCCCAATCAGGTAGGTTAGCAATATATTCATCATCATATACATTATCCTCATTTAATTCAGTTGGTATATATATTATATCACCAGTTTCAGTATCAAAATAAGCCTGGTTTTGCCACCTGTCAGTGTCCATTTCAATACTGATATCTTCCAGATCCACTTTAAGTTCCTTAAGCTCATCATAATATCTGTGCTTTTCTTTTTGCACTTCTATAAGTTCATAAAATTCTTCTATGTCGTTTGCCTTATCTTTACTCATTGCTACAATTTCACCATCTTCATTTTTCAGGTCAATTGTTACTTTGGTTGTCTCACCTTCATACAATGTAACCTCACTCATATCCCGCCATTTTGTATAAACAGGATTTAATGTTGACAGTCCCTTAATAAGTAAACCCTTTTCATGTATGATAAAGTTTCCGTTTATTAATGCAGCATCCTGACAGGGGTGTGAACCATCAAATTTAAATGTTCTGATCTCTTTTCCATATTCCTGAGTTTTATCTGACATCCTATTCACTTCCTTCTATCTTAGATGACTAAATAAACGGGAACACCTTCCGGATCAAGAAGTAGCACTTGATAATTAGAATGCCCGGTTCAGCTGGGTACTATCAAACCAAAATATTCATTTGAGCCATGCTTCCGTTTTCATTGAGCATTTGCTAAGTACAATTTGTTATTATAGTAATCTTCCATCGAAGACAATATATCCGATAAAAAAATATAAGTTTGATTTTTTATTTCATTTAAATCATTTAGAGTATATTCTCCGCCACATTCACTAAATGATTGACTTCCATGTGCTAAGTTGTTTCTTTTGTTTTTAACTGTATAAAGCTTATTTCCTCCTTTAGCTTCTGAACTAAGCGAAAACTTAATACCATGATTTTTACATATACTTCTAATGATTTTAGAATCCAGATTTCCGGCATTTCCAATAGCCCTTCTATCCAACTTTATAACATCACTATTTATTATACTGTCTACTATATCTTTTGCTTTTTGTTGATAAGCATAATGGTG
>DUNY01000024.1 GCA_012839145.1 Thermoanaerobacterales bacterium | reverse complement strand
TAAGATTTTTAGAGCAGTTTCAATAAGGAGGAAATATAATGCTGGTACCGATTAGTTGGTTAAAAGAATTTGTTAATGTCACTGAAGATACTAAGGAACTTTCAAAAAGACTGACCATGTCCGGCTCAAATGTGGAAGGCATCAAGCACTGGGGAAAAGAGATTGAGAATATAGTTGTCGGTAAGCTGGAAAAAATAGAGAAACACCCTGATGCAGACAAGTTGTTGGTTGTTTATGTAAATATCGGAAGTGAAAGTATTCAGATTGTAACCGGAGCCACGAATATAAAAGCAGGGGATAAGGTTCCCGTAGCGCTGCATGGATCAACGATTTCCGGTGGCAAAAAAATCAGAGCGTCCAAGCTCAGGGGAGTAAAGTCGGCTGGAATGCTGTGCTCAGCTGAAGAATTAGGCTTAGATGATCACGGCTTGCCACAAGAAATGAGAGAGGGGATTCTCATACTACCTGAGGATGCCCCACTAGGTATGGATATTAAGGACTACCTGAATTTAGAAGACAAAGTTATCGACTTTGAGATAACTCCAAACCGCTCTGATTGTTTGAGTATCATCGGTATAGCTCGAGAGGTAGCTGCAACCTTTAAATTGGAGCTGGACATACCGCAAATAAGGCTCAAAGAAGAAGCTGTGGGATATGTCCAAGACAGAGCAAAAATAAATATAGAAGCTGAAGATTTGTGTCGCCGATATGTAACCCGTCTAGTGGAAGATGTAGTCATAAAACCTTCCCCATTATGGATGCAGAGGCGGCTTCAAACATGTGGTGTAAGGCCTATAAACAATATTGTTGATATTACCAATTATGTCATGCTTGAAATGGGGCAGCCGCTGCATGCCTTTGATTTCGACAAACTGGAAGGCGGGTCAATCATTGTTAGAAGGGGGAATATCTCAGAAAAAATGGTTACACTCGATGGCATCTCTAGGGAAATTAATGAAGATATGCTGGTTATTGCAGATGCGAAAAAACCGGTAGCTATTGCAGGTGTCATGGGAGGAGCCGATTCTGAAATCACTTCATCAACTACATGTATACTGTTGGAATCAGCTAATTTCTTCGGTCCTAGCATACGTCGAACATCAAGACAAATGGGCCTTAGATCAGAATCGTCTATGAGATTTGAAAAAGGCATTGACCCTAACATTTGCCTGAAAGCTGCCGATAGAGCATGTGAACTTATAGAACAGCTTGGCGTCGGGAAAGTGCTTAAAGGATATATCGATGTATTTCCCGGTAAAACTGAACCAAAAGAGATACCCTTTAATTCAGATAAAATCAATAGAGTGTTGGGCACTGACATTTGCCCCGAAGAAATGACGGACATGCTAAATCGCTTGGAAATCCAGGTAAAAACTACAATTGATGGCAACAAAAAAGCAATTGTCCCAACATTTAGGCTGGATATGACCGAAGAAGCGGATATCATAGAGGAAATCGGAAGAATGTACGGTTATGATAGACTGCCCATTACTTTACCGGAAGGTAATGTAACCCATGGTAAATTGAATACCTATCAGAAATATGTTAATGATATAAAAGATGTATTAGTGTATAATGGATACTCCGAAATCTACACATATTCCTTTGTAAGCCCAAGGGTTTTTAACAGTATCAACGCCCCGGATGACAGCTCTTTAAGGCAGGTTGTAACCCTGCTAAATCCATTGGGTGAAGATCACAGCATTATGCGAACCACCCTTCTGCCCAATATGCTTGATGTCATGGCTTTCAATTTAAACCGTAAGGCTCAAGAACTGAGACTATTTGAAACCGGTGCTGTTTATCTGCCTAAAGAATTACCCCTTAAAGAGTTACCATACGAAAATAAGCGAATTGCAATTGGATTATGTGGGGAGTCTATGGAATTTTATGATTTAAAAAAAGTTATTGAAACCCTGTTTGCAAAATTACGGATTAGAAAGTATGATTTTTCACAGGAACGGCATTTTGCTTTTCATACGATGCGCTGTGCCAAAATCAAGGTAGACAAAGACGAAATTGGATTTGTAGGAGAAATACATCCTGATGTACTGGAAAACTATCAAATAAATAAAAAAGTGTATGCAGCCGAATTAGATATTGATGTAATATTAAGTAAAGCTTCCAAGAAAATCAATTTTAAACCACTGCCCAAATTTCCAACATCCGATCGTGACCTGGCTGTAGTTGTGAAAGAAACAGTTCTTGCAAGTGATGTTTTAAGTGCTATGAAGGAAACCGGTGGGAAACTCCTGGAAAAAGCAGAACTTTTCGATGTTTATCAAGGCGGCCAGATACCTAAAGGTTATAAGAGTATGGCTTTTTCATTGACTTTTAGAGCAAAAGATCGGACATTGACAGATGCAAAGGTCAATGAAATTATTGAAAAGATAAAAACAAGACTTCATGATACTTTCGAAGCCAACTTAAGAGAATAGAGGATTTTGTCGGTATTTGAAGAATAATAATAATTAGTCCCCGGCAAAGTAAGTAGGAAGCGGCCCGGTATGCCGCTTCTTCAATCTTGCGGGTCACAATAATAACTTAAGGGTGGTTGGGATGCCTAGTGAAGCTAAATCCATAAATAGGGTTAAAGTCAGAATTAATGGTGAAGATTATTATGTAAAGGGAACGGTACCTACTGAATACATTAAACAAGTGGCCGACTACGTAGACCGAAAAATGTCCGACCTTTCGCAAAATTATCCTGATTTAAGCCGAACCCGAATAGCGGTGCTGGCAGCCCTTAATATTACTGATGAATTATTGCGATTGAAGCAGGAGTACGAAGAGTTTTTAACTACATTTGACGAAGAATTAAAGGGTTGAAACAAACATGAGAAATTTTGAAGTGGCATTTATCTTCTATGATATTGCAGACATATTGGAGATCAAAGGCGAAAACTTTTTTAAAATAAGAGCATATCGCAAAGCAGCTCATACAATTGAAAATTTACCTTTAGAAATAGAAGATATGGCAAAGCAGTCACGTTTACAAGAAATTGATGGTATAGGAAAGGCTTTGTCAGGAAAAATTGATGAAATTATAAACACCGGTTCCTGCCAATATTATGAAGAACTAAAAAGAGATTTTCCCCGAGGCCTTGTAGATATGCTTAAAATTCCGGGCTTAGGGGCAAAAAAAATAAATGTTATTTACGATGTTCTTGGTATCACTTCCATAGAAGAACTGGAAGAGGCCGCCAGGGCTCATAAACTTAGGACGTTACCGGGCATGGGAATTAAAACGGAACAATCTATATTAAAAGGCATACAAACCTTAAGAGGTCATGCGGGTAAGATTCTGTTGGCTACTGCTTTGCCTATTGCAGAGCGAATTTCAACCATGTTATCAGGTATGAAGGAAGTCACGAATATTGGACTTGGCGGTAGTGTTCGTCGTAAAAAGGAAATGGTCAAAGACTTAGATATTGTCGTTGCTACTGAAAGTCCTGAGATAATAATTAAAGACTTCTTAAAGTATCCGGCAATAACCCGGGTTCTTGCCCAAGGTACAACAAAAGTGAGTGTAATGCTCAATATTGGACTTCAAATGGATTTGAGAGTTGTTAAACCACATGAGTTTTATTCGGCATTGCAACATTTTACCGGTAGCAAAGAACATAATACGAAACTTAGAGGCTTTGCTCTTAAGATGGGATATAAGTTGAATGAATATGGGATTTTCGAAAAAGATGGTGGTAGGGCTTTTTACCCTGAAAGTGAAGAAGAGTTTTATAGAAAACTCGGAATGTCTTACATAATACCAGAACTTAGGGAGGACCGAGGAGAAATTGAGGCGGCCATGGAAGGCCGTTTGCCTGATGTAATAAAGCAAAAAGATATTCGAGGTGACCTCCATATTCACAGCAATTTCAGTGACGGTGTAAGCTCTATAGAATCCATAGTCCGCAGAGCAAAAGCTCTTGGGTACGAATATATAGCCATAACCGACCATTCAAAGTCTTTGAAGATAGCCAGAGGTCTTGATGAAAGCAGGTTAAAAGAACAGATTAACATTATTAAAAAAATAAATAATAAGATTAAAGGTATACGTGTTTTAACAGGTATTGAGGTAGATATATTGACAGATGGAACTTTAGATTTTAGCGATGATATATTAAAGGAACTAGACGTAGTAATTGCATCGGTTCACAGTGGATTCAAACAAGACCAAAAAACTCTGACAAGACGTATTATCAACGCTTGTTATAATCCTTATGTAAACATAATAGCACATCCTACGGGAAGAATTCTCGGTAGGCGGGATCCTTATGATGTTAATATGGATTTGGTGCTTGAAGCTGCTGCTGCAACCGGCACTGTACTTGAAATCAATTCTTCGCCTGACAGGCTGGATTTAAACGACTTTATGGTAAAACGGGCTAAAGACATGGGGATAAAAGTTGCAATAAATACCGATGCCCACCACGCAGAGACGCTGACGGACATGAAATATGGGGTATGGGTAGCAAGGCGAGGTTGGCTTACGGCAAAAAGTATCATAAACACATTGCCCCTTGAAAAACTATTAGATTTTTTGAACAAGACTTCATTTAGAGGGGGTTGAATCCCCTCTAAATGTTAGTCGAGTCCATACTGGACTTAACCGCCCTTAGGCACCCGCCGCCTATAGAGGCGGGTGCCTAAGGGCGGGTTAGTTCAGTGTTAAAGGTGATGTAATGAATAAAAAGGTTGAAACAGTTTTAGAATACGATAAAATAAAAAACATATTAAAAGAATACGTTGTTTCACCATTAGCCGGAGAAAAGATATCTGATATGAGGCCCTATGACGATGAGGCTTTAGTTAAACAACTCCAACAAGAAACCAGCGAAGGTGTAGCACTTTTAAGAGCCGGCATTGACTTACCTCTTGGAGGCATCAAAGATATAAGAAACGGCCTTCGCCTAGCTAAAGTAGGGTCAATGCTTACACCTGGGGAGCTGATGAACATAGCATCAACAATGCGAGTTGCTCGCTTGACTAAAACTGTGTGGGAAGAAAAAAAGCTCGGTGACAGTGTAATCATAAATGACATAATAAATAGATTACACTTCTTTAAATCATTGGAGGAGAAGATAGATAAAGCCATTATAAGTGAAGATGAAATAGCAGATGCTGCCAGTCCAAAACTTAACTCCATTAGAAGACAAAAGAAAACCCTTTCGCAGAATGTGAGAAACAAGTTGAATGAGATAATTTCCTCCCCTCACTATCAAAAAGCATTGCAGGATCCAATAGTAACCGTCCGGCAAGACCGTTATGTGGTTCCTGTGAAACAGGAATTTAGGGGGAGTATTCCAGGGGTAATTCACGACCAATCTGCCAGTGGTGCCACGCTTTATATTGAACCCATGGCTGTAATGCAGATGAACAATGAACTACGACAACTGGAGATTGAAGAAAAAAGAGAAATTGAAAGGATTTTATGGGATTTTTCACAAAAGATACAGGAAAATCATGATTATATTAGTGACACATTATATGGTTTAGCTCATCTTGACTTCATAATGGCCAAAGCTCGTTACAGTCTCGACATTAATGGTGTGGAACCCATTTTTAACGATCGAGGATATATAAATATATCTCAAGGGAGGCATCCCCTTTTAAAAGGAGAAGTAGTCCCTTTAGATGTGTTTTTGGGCGATGAATTCAATATCCTGGTAATAACGGGGCCGAATACTGGTGGCAAAACCGTCTCCCTAAAAACCGTGGGTCTCTTTATTCTAATGGCTCAATCAGGCCTTCATATACCTGCTCGAGAAGGCACCCAACTTTCAATATTCAAAGAGGTTTTCGCTGACATAGGTGATGAGCAAAGTATCGAACAAAGTCTCAGCACATTTTCATCACACATGAAAAATATAAAGGAAATAATAGACTTGGCTTCTAATGAATGCTTAATTGTTCTTGACGAATTAGGAGCTGGAACGGATCCCACCGAAGGTGCCGCTTTAGCAATGGCTATTTTAAATTATCTTTATGAAAAAGGCAGTAAAGTTTTAGCTACAACCCACTACAGTGAACTTAAAACCTTTGCTTTTTCCAAAGAAGGTATAGAAAATGCCAGCATGGAATTTGACATAAAGACTTTAAGCCCCACTTATAAGTTAACAATAGGAATTCCCGGAAAGAGCAATGCCTTTGAAATATCAAAAAGACTTGGATTAAAGCAAGAAGTGGTAGACTTAGGTAAAAGCCTGATGGCAGATGAAAGTTTGAAGATGGAAGACCTTCTGACACATATAGAACATCAAAAGAATAAAGCAGAGGAAGACAGAGAAAAGTTACAGGATTTAAAAAGAGAGTATCTAAGAAAGCTTGATAAACTGGAAGAAGAACGCCAAAAAGTAAGGATACAGCAGGAAAGAATCCTTGAAAGAGCAAAGGGAAAAGCCAGACTATTGTTAGATAAAATCCAAAGAGAATCTGGGCAAATCATAGAAAGTTTAAGAGACGTTGAGGCTGAAAACCAATTGCATATTAGGGATAGGGCTGTGGAAAATGCTCGAGCTTGGTTGAGAAAAGTTGATGCAGAGTTAAAGGATTCGAAGGATACATTTATTATTAGATCGGCGAAAAAGCAGCATGGTCAACTTAAACTGGGTCAAAAGGTTAAGATAGCTGGTTTAAATCAAGAAGGATATATTTTGTCGTTAGATGATGCTTCAAAATCGGCTCAAGTACAAGTCGGCATTATGAAGGTAAATGTCCCTACAGCAAGTCTAATTCCCATGGAAGAACAAGAGATAGAGGCTGAAAAATCAAGGTATTCTTCTATCGCCATGAGTAAAGCCAAAGAAATTTCATCAGAAATTGATCTAAGAGGTCTTACGGTTGACGAAGCTTTGATGAAAGTGGATAATTATCTAGATGATGCACTGATGGCCGGAGTTACAAGTGTTACGCTGATCCACGGTAAAGGTACCGGTGCCTTGCGTCGGAGTATAAATGACATGCTAAAGAATAGGCCCAATATAAAAGCCTTTAGATTGGGAAACATGGACGAAGGAGGTTCCGGTGTAACGGTGGTGGAATTATGAAAAAATATTTAATAAGTGCATGTTTAGTGGGTTTAGATACCAGGTACGACGGTGAAAGTAATGCAGAAGCGGTTTTTTCCGATATGGTAAAAACAGGAAAAGCAGTGCCCTTTTGCCCAGAACAAGCTGGAGGCTTGCCTACTCCCAGAGATCCTTCTGAAATAATCGGAGGGGACGGCCAGAATGTCTTAGAAGGCAAGGCCAGAGTGATTACCGATAAAGGTCAAGATGTAACTGAAAACTTCTTAGCAGGCGCTAAAGAGACATTTAAACTCGCAAAGCTTTTTAGGGCAGATAGAGCTATATTAAAATCGAAAAGCCCCTCATGTGGCTGCAAATGTGTATATGACGGGACATTTAACGGAAAATTGCGTTCGGGTATGGGAGTTACTGCGGCATATTTGCGAGAACATGGTATAAATGTAATAGATTCGGAGGATTATTTAAAACAGGCACAGAAGCTTTATATATAACCAATGCATAATTATTTGTTTTGCAAAACTAATAAAAAACACCTTTCGGATGTTTTTACCAAAAGGTGTTTTTTATTAGTTCAAAAATGCTAGGTGGTGCTTAAGATAATGCTCAAAAGTTAATAAGTTAAGTTCTAGGGAAGCCTAAGGCACAGTGCTTTTATCATTCTCGGTATTATTGCCGTTAAACCAACCGTTTTTGTTGCCATTGCCGTTGCCATTGAACCAATCATTGTTATTGCCGTTATCACTGAACCAGTCATCATCCTCATCCGGAATAGTAATTACAGGCTCTGATTCATGGACATCACAATACTCCGTTGGCAATTCATACTTGGCATCAAGGGGTATCTGACCTGTAGGGGAAGGTTTGTAAGGCTCACGCCGTTTAATAAACACCATTCTTTCCACCAATTCTTCAGGGCAATATTCTGTTGCCAGAAGATTTGTGGAGACATCCAGAAAATCTTCTACGTGTACATCACAGGTTTCTGTAGGCTGAGTACCTTTTATAAAATATTCTCTTCTAATCCTATGCCCTCTTGGGTCCCGAGCACATAGTTCTGTAGGCAGATTTCCCGAATCCATACAAATCTCTATAGGACCGACTATGCCGTCTGGTTTTACAAACTGCGCTTTGGGAAGATCTTTATGTGCAACGGCCATTATTTGTTTCCACATTAAAGCCGGCTGATAACCTCCTGCCACATTGCGCATGGTTGCGGGGTCATCATGGCCCATCCACACTACTCCTGCCAGGTGAGGAGTATAAGCTACCCACCACACATCTTTGTCATCAGAAGTAGTGCCTGTTTTTCCGGCTACAGGAAATGGAAAATCCGCCAATCTTCTTCCGGTACCTTCAGTTACAACACTTCTTAACATATCGGTTACAATAAAGGCTACCTGCTTGCTGACGGCGCTCCACTGTTCCGGTTTGTTTTCTAATATGGTTCGTCCGTTTTTATCTACAACTTTTAAAATCGAAATTGGTTCTACATGGATACCTTCATTAGCAAGGGTACCAAAAGCTGAGACCAATTCCAAAGGGGTAACCCCTTTTGTAATGCCTCCCAGAGCGGCTGAAAGTTGTCTGTCATTTTTGTTTCCTGTAAGGACAAGATTTTTTATGCCAAGTTTTTGGGCATATTCTATTCCTCTATCCACGCCAATAGCATTAAATACCTTGACAGCAACCACGTTTACCGAATCAGCCACAGCTCTTCTGATAGTAGTCAGACCCTTGAAGTCATTTGTGTAGTTCTTCGGAGACCATACACTCCCTGAACCCGAAGGATAAGATACAGGAGAATTATCTATCACTGTTCCGGCAGTGTAACCCATATCAACTGCTGCAGTATATACCATTATAGGCTTAAAAGTGGAACCGGGCTGCCGGAAAGCTTGAGAGGCACGATTGAATCCTAGCTTTCTCTGATGCTCCCGACCGCCTACCAAAGCCTTTATATGTCCGGTATGAGGATCAATTACAACAGCTGCAGCCTGGGGCTGCACTATCTCATTGTCATCTTCTTTCGAATATGGATAATTATTCGGGTCCGCTAAAGTCTTCTCGGCCGCCTCTTGGATTTTTATGTCAACGGTAGTGTAAATTTTCAATCCGCCAGTATATATCTTGTTATAGGCCTCATCCTCGGAAAGACCCAACTCCTTTTGAAATTGGGCTGCCAATTCTCGTATTACGAAATCGGTAAAATACGGAGCCTTATAATCAGCAGCTACATTTTTTATCCCTACAAGATTTATCTCTTGCTTTTTTGCATTTTCAGCTTCCTCTTTACTTATGGGCCCTAATTCAGCCATAGTGTTTAGGATAATTTCTTGGCGTTCCTTGGCCCTATCAAAGTTCAAGTAAGGTGAATAATACTCAGGCCCTTTTGTTACACCGGCGAGCATGGCACATTCTGCCAAATCCAGTTCGTCCACACTTTTACCAAAATATGTATCGGCTGCCGATTCAACACCATAAGCCGAATGGCCGAAATAGATTTGATTCAAATAAAACTCCAGTATCTCATCTTTGGTATAGTGTCTTTCCAGTTGCACGGCAAGCCACGCCTCTTGAGCTTTTCGCTTCCAGGTTTGTTCCGGAGATAAAAAAGCGGTTTTCACCAACTGCTGAGTTATGGTGCTGGCACCTCGTTTGGTTTTACCATGCATTATATTTGTAACCAGAGATCCTATTATAGAGCGGATGTTAACCCCCTTATGAGAATAAAAGTATTGATCTTCTATGGCGATAAAGGCATTTATCAAATTCTTGGGTATTTTCTCTAAAGGTACTGGTATTCGATTTTGCTCACCGTGCAGCTCGGCGATGACTTGACCGTCCTGATCAAAGACCATTGAAGTTTCACTGGGTTTTAATTTCTTTGGGTCAAACTCCGGCGCATCTTTCACATAAGATATGAATATTCCAAATCCTGTTCCAAAACCAATTATAAGTAATATCAGAATAAAAATAATTATGTTATACCAAGTAAGTATCTTTCGTTTTTTTCTTGCCTTTTTGTTTGACATGATAACCTCCCCCGATCCTCCTGGTTAAATGAGTTAAAACAAATATACTTGTAAAAACAAATATTGCTCTTGAGGCCTTATACGGTCGGTTAAATAGATATAAACACATTAGGTTTAAAAGTAGAATAAGTAGACAAAAACATTATATCACACAATAAAATATAAGGAAACTTATCTAACTAAAACTGTAAATAGCTGTATCGATGTTTCAAAGTAGAGTAGAAAATGACAAAAAACTAAAAATATCAGCAGTTGAAAATAAAAACATACCAAATTATTAATTTTCTATAATGAGCAGAATACAGAAATCGTTGACATAGACTTCAAAATAATATATCATAAAAAATAATGTTATATTGTTAAAACCATGATGGGGACAGTAAGCGTCAGGAAACCTTTCAGCGAGCCGGGAAGGGTGAAAGCCCGGTAGGTAATGATGACTGAAGATCACCCCTGAGTGCGACTCTAAAACTATGGGAGTAAGAGTGGCCGGTATGTTAGCCGTTATCAAAATGAGGAGGTAAAAGGTCTAACATTATATAGGCAGACTTTTTCCTATTTGGGTGGTAACGCGGGAGAAATCTCGTCCCTTTCGGGACGGGTTTTTTTTATAATGTATAAGGAATCAATCAATATGGTTACTTAATATTAAAGAATAGTTTTTATCACTCTAAAGTTACGACAGGAGGATATTAATGTTTAAGAAAGTAGAACCTACAATGAATTTCGTCCCTATTGAAGAAAAAGTCCTCGATTTTTGGAATAGGGAGCAGGTATTTAAAAAGAGCATTGAAAATCGAAAAGATGCGCCTAATTATGTATTTTATGAGGGGCCGCCCACTGCCAATGGAATGCCCCACGCCGGTCATGTCCTTACTAGGGTGGTAAAAGATTTAATTCCCCGCTACAAGACCATGACAGGTTTCAGAGTGGACAGGAAAGCCGGATGGGATACTCACGGCCTTCCAGTGGAGCTTGAAGTGGAAAAACAACTGGGCATAAGCGGAAAACCCCAAATTGAAAACTATGGTGTTGAAGACTTCATAAAGAAGTGTAAAAACAGTGTCTTTACCTATGAGCAGGAATGGCGGAAGATGACCGAACGGGTAGGATTTTGGATAGATATGGACAATCCTTACGTTACCTATCATAATACCTATATTGAATCGGTGTGGTGGGCACTTAAAAGAATTTGGGAGAAAGGATTGCTTTATAAAGGCAACAAGGTTGTTCCTTATTGCCCCCGCTGTGGCACCTCCCTTTCCAGCCATGAAGTGGCTCAGGGGTATAAAGAGGTGGAAGATCCATCTGTCTTTGCAAAATTCCCAGTAGCCGGAGAAGAAAACACGTATTTTCTCGTATGGACAACAACTCCATGGACTCTTCCATCCAACGTAGCTCTTGCGGTTAAAGACAACTATATCTATGTGAAGGTGGAGCACAACGGAGAGAAGCTCATCCTAGCCGAAGGTAGACTGGAAGTTCTTGACGGTGAGTATACCATAATAGACAAATTTCCCGGAGAAAAATTGGTCTCCATCAAATATGAGCCAATATTTCCGTTCTTTGAAGATGAGAAGGACAGAGCTTACTATGTGGTTGCAGCGGACTTTGTTACATTGGATGATGGCACCGGCATAGTGCATATAGCCCCGGCCTTTGGTGAAGATGACTCCCGTGTTGGGCAAAAATACGGTTTTCCGGTACTGCAGCCAGTAGATGCCCAAGGCAAATTTACCGAAGAAGTGTCTCCTTGGGAAGGTATGTTTGTCAAGGATGCAGATAAAGGTATTTTAAAGGATTTGAAAAACCGAAATATCCTTTATAAATCACAAAAATACAAACACAGCTATCCTTTTTGCTGGCGGTGTGATACTCCTCTATTATACTACGGCCGCAGCAGTTGGTTTATAAAGACGACGGCTATCAGAGAAAAGCTTCTTGAGATAAACAAGGGAATAAACTGGCATCCTGAACACATTCGGGATGGCCGGTTCGGAAACTTCTTGGAAAATGTCATCGATTGGTGCTTGAGCCGTGAAAGGTATTGGGGAACACCATTAAATATCTGGATCTGTGACGACTGTGGCCATCAGCATGCGGTGGGAAGCATACAAGAGCTAAAAGAAATGAGCAAAGAGCCCTTTGAAGACATAGAGCTGCATAAGCCCTATGTAGATGATGTAACCCTAGAATGCCCTAAATGTGGCAGTGATATGAAGCGGGTACCCGAAGTCATAGACTGTTGGTTCGACTCAGGTGCCATGCCCTTTGCACAATATCATTATCCCTTTGAAAATGAGGATTATTTTGATAAACACTTCCCGGCGGATTTTATTTCAGAAGCTATTGATCAGACTAGGGGATGGTTTTACAGTCTTCTGGTTATTTCTACCCTGTTATTTGATAAATCTCCTTATAAAAATGTTCTGGTTATGGGCCATATTTTAGATGAACAAGGGATAAAAATGAGTAAGCACAAGGGCAATGTTTTGGACCCCTGGAAGGTACTGGACGAGCAAGGCGCTGATGCCATGCGCTGGTATCTATATGTGGCTAGCCCTCCCTGGAGTCCCAGCCGCTTTTACCAAGATGCGGTAAGTGAATCTCAGCGGCGGTTCCTGGGAACTTTATGGAATGTATATTCATTTTTTGTGCTGTATGCAAACATAGACGATTTTGATCCTAAACAATATTCTTTAGATCCTACAGACAGGAGTGAAATGGATCGTTGGTTGTTGTCCAAGGTAAACAGTGTGAATAAAAAAGTCCGACAGGAAATGGATAACCTTGATATCACCAGTGCAGCCAGAACCATGGAGTCGCTGATCGATGACATCAGCAACTGGTATGTGCGTCGCTCTCGGGAACGCTACTGGAAGTCTGATATGGACAATGATAAAATAGCAGCATATTTAACCC
>DUNY01000344.1 GCA_012839145.1 Thermoanaerobacterales bacterium | reverse complement strand
ATTATGGATCTTTCCCAAGCCATAGGTGTTATCATGGGAGCAAATATCGGTACTACCATGACGGCACAGCTCATTGCCTTTAAACTCACCAGTCTTGCCCTTCCTGCCATAGGTGTGGGGACAGGGATAGTTGTTTTTGGTAGGAATAAGACTCAAAGGTTTATCGGACAGGTTATATTGGGATTTGGGCTTTTGTTTTTTGGCATGCAAACTATGGAAGTAGCTCTAAAACCTCTGGCCAAAATGCCTCGTTTTGTCAGCTTCATGACAAATTTCAGCAAAACCCCTCTTCTTGGAGTTTTGGCAGGATTTTTAACTACTGGTTTGGTGCAAAGCAGCAGTGCTACCATAGGCATTCTTCAAGCTTTGGCCAGCCAGGGAATTATAAATATCTCCATAGCTCTTCCTATTTTATTCGGAGATAATATCGGGACTTGTGTTACTGCACTGTTGTCCAGTATTGGCACTAATATCACAGCACGACGGGCTGCCGTGTTTCATCTTGCTTTCAACGTAGTAGGATCGCTGATTTTTATTTTGATTTTGCCTCTGGTGCAAATGGCTGTAACTTTAACTTCTACTGACCCGGTACGACAAATCGCCAATGCTCATACCATTTTTAATATAACAAATACTCTCGTACAGCTGCCTTTTACTTTTTTGCTTGCAAAGTTGGTTACTTATCTTATACCCGGAGAACCTGAGATTATTGAAAGGGGATTAAAATACATTGATGATAGACTTCTGGAGACTCCTTCCATTGCTTTCACTCAGGTAAAAAAAGAAATTGCTCGAATGGGTAATATGGCTTTGGAAACTTTCAGAGATTCAATAAATACATTTTTATATTATGATGAACAAAAAGATAAAATTGTAAAGGACAAGGAAACTGTCATTAATGATCTAGCTCGTGAAACAACACGGTACTTAGCCATGCTTTCCAGAACATCCCTGCCAGAAGCTGAATATGACTCCATTACAGATTTAATAAACACAGTAAACGATATGGAACGAGTCGGGGATCATGCCATGAATATACTTGAACTTGCCGAATTCCGTGAAGAACATCGATTGCCTTTTAGCAATGAAGCCATTCAGGAATTAGTTGAAATGGCTTCTAAGGTTAAAGAAACCTTTGACTTGGCGGTATATACTTTTCTACATTGGGATAAATCTACAGCTCAAAAAATTATTGAAAATGAAGAAGAAATTGACAGCATGGAAAAGAAATTGCGCATTAATCACATAAAACGGCTCAATGAGGGTTCATGTAACCCTAGTTCCGGCGTTATATTTCTCGATCTTCTTACGAATTTAGAGCGCATAGGGGACCACTCTTTTAACATCGCTTCCTACGTTTTAAATATTGACAAAAACTATAAGGATTTATAAAGGATGCTATGTTTAAGTGATGTAAAACATTACTTAAATTTATTTGACTTTCTATTGTCAAGCATTTTCATTTAAAGCATGATATAATTTTTTAGCTATCAGGTTTCGTTCGGATCTGCATATAGCTGCTTGTTTCCTGTTTTATTTATGGTGTTGCTGCAACATTTTTAACAATTAGGTAATTTTGATTATGATTAATAGTAACATAGTTTATTACTGTATGGTTAAATCACTTATTTTCTGATACAATTAAATTGGCCCATTTTTATAAATGGAGGGGATAACTTGTCTTCGGATTCGTTTTTTACTATGTTTGGTGGGTTAGGTCTTTTTATATATGGTATGAGACTCATGGGTGAGGGACTGGAAAGAGCTGCTGGTGATCGATTAAGAAGTTTGCTTGAACTTCTGACCCGAAATCGTTTTCTAGGAGTCATTGTAGGTGCTGTTGTTACTGCCATAATTCAGAGTAGTGGTGCTACTACTGTAATCGTAGTAGGTCTGTTAAATGCAGGTATCATGGATATCTCTCAAGCCATAGGTGTGATAATGGGTGCAAATATCGGAACCACAATGACTGCCCAGCTTATCGCCTTTAAATTTACAAATATCGCTATGCCTGCTATTGGTATAGGGACCGGAATAATTCTTTTTGGTAAAAACAAAACACATAGATATATAGGGCAGGTAGTATTAGGATTTGGACTTTTGTTTTTCGGCATGCAAACCATGGAGACAGCTTTGAAGCCGTTGGCAGAACTGCCTGAATT
Organism: Thermoanaerobacterales bacterium; assembly: GCA_012839145.1. Classification (GTDB taxonomy): domain Bacteria; phylum Bacillota; class Thermosediminibacteria; order Thermosediminibacterales; family Tepidanaerobacteraceae; genus DUNY01. The sequence continues at coordinate 9,417 of DUNY01000344.1, read as the reverse complement.
CATCGACTTTATAGCAAGATTCAGCAAAACACCTATACTGGGTGTTTTGGTAGGTTTTTTAACCACTAGCCTTATCCAGAGTAGCAGTGCCACTATAGGAATTCTCCAAGCACTTGCCAGCCAGGGTATCGTTGATTTAGCAGCTGCTCTTCCTATTTTGTTCGGTGATAACATAGGATCATGTATAGTAGCTATATTGTCAAGTATCGGCACTAATATCAATGCACGCCGAGCTGCTTTTTTCCACCTTTCCTTCAACATAATCGGAACAATGATTTTTCTGTTAATTTTACCCCTCGTTAAGATGATTGTAATTTTAACTTCCATTGATCCGGTCAGACAAATTGCCAATGCACATACTTTCTTTAATTTAGCTAATACCGTCATACAATTACCCTTTGCGTTTTTGCTTGTGAAACTTGTCACTCATCTTATCCCGGGACAGGCTGTTATTGTTGAGCGAGGACTAAAATATATTGACGATAGACTTCTAGAAACACCATCTCTTGCTTTAACTCAAGTTAAAAAAGAAATCGCACGTATGGGTAGGTTATCTTTAGACACTCTAAAAGACTCAATAGAGGTCTTTCTTCAGTATGACGAAAATAAGGATAAGCTTGCCAGGGAAAAGGAAACCGTTGTTAATGAGTTAACAAGAGAAACTACCCGATATCTGGCATTACTTTCACGTAAATCCTTACCGGTTGATGAATACAACTCTATAACTTATTTAATAAGTGCAATAAATGATATGGAGCGCGTTGGAGATCATGCTATGAATATACTCGAATTGGGTGAATTCCGTAATGACCATCGATTACCTTTTAGCGACCAAGCTGTAAATGAACTAATCCAAATGGCTTCAAAGGTCCAAGATACATTTGATATGGCTATTTTCACTTTCTTGCATTGGGATGAAGAAACAGCAAAGAAAATACTGCTAATTGAGGAAGAAATAGACAATATGGAAAAAACATTGCGACTCAATCATATAAAAAGACTTAATGAAGGAACATGTAATCCTGGTTCAGGTGTTATTTTTCTGGATATGCTGAGCAATTTTGAACGTGTCGGCGATCATTCTTTTAATATAGCTACATATGTATTGAATATTGATAAAAACTATAAAAATTTATCACAGAAGTATTGATAATATTGCTTGTTTAAAAGATGTTACACTTAATAGTGTTATAAGTAATTTGTTCTAACATATAAATTCCTCCTTCAGGTTAAATTAAAAAAAGAATAGGAAAATAAAACTTTGAAAACATATTTACTATATTGTTCAAGGAGGGATATGAAAATGGCTACAGGCCAAGGTGGAAAAAGTCATGTAGTCAAAGGTACTCACCAGGCAATGGACGACTTTAAATACGAGGTTGCCCGCGAATTAAACATACCTGTATTCCAAGGCTCCGAAGATTACTGGGGAAATATTTCTTCGAGAGATTGCGGATCGGTTGGTGGTCATATGGTACGAAAAATGATAGAAATGGCTCAAAAACAGATAGTTGGAAAACAATAAATGCTAAAATTTTCGACACAACTTAGTGTCGGAAATTTTTTTTACATTTTGGGTTATATTATTAGTAGTTAGCAGTCATCCTAACAAATAAAAAAGAGCAAGGTTATTCACCCTGCTCTGTTGTCGAATTTTCCTCTTTTTCTTCTTTTTTTATATTTTTATTGCAATATGGGCAAATCCAAACGTCTAAATCTGCTGCAGAGTATGAGCGCTTATTGCAATAAGGACATGTAGTATATGGCAATATAACCCCCCCACTTAGATGTTCACCCTAAACCTTCGCTCCGCTTATTAATATAATTCACTAATTTTTTTATAAATCCTGCTTTGCTGTTAAAAAAATATTTTTTAGGTGATTTAGACATGAACACTTTTTTTAAAATATTTTTTTTTAGTTCTGTATCCGGTATGGCTGTAGTTTTAGGCGGTTACTTGGGCACAAAAAATATCCCCGACAAAATACTGGCTTTTGTACTGGCTTTTGGTTCAGGGGTTCTGTTATCGGTACTTTCATATTCTCTCATGCATGAAGCTTATCGCCAATCAGGGCCTGTTTTTACTTCCATCGCTTTTTTTTTGGGAGGAGCATTCTTTTATGTTATTGAGAGTTTAATGACCAAGTTTGTGGCACCGGGCACGGGAGCAATTATCGGTACAGCACTGGATGATTTACCGGAAGCTTTAAGTATGGGAATCGGTTTTGCCACAGGCGAAGGTCGATTAGGGGTGGTAATCGCTCTGTCAGTACTACTTCATAATATCCCGGAAGGTATCTCATCCACTAAAGACCTTATTGACAAGACCGGGCTTACCTCAAAGTCAGCAATGGTTTTGGCAATAATTATCGCCCTATTGGATCCTTTCGCAGCTTTAACCGGATATTATTTGCTAAAAGATTTGAGTGAAGTTTGGTTGGGCATGATAATGGCTTTTTCCGGAGGCTCAATATTATTTATGACAGGTACATCTCTAATACCTAAAGCGCATAATTTGGGAACGCGCTTAGAAAATGCCGGATTGTTGGTAGGCTTTTTAGCTGCCTTTCTGATAAGCAGGTTAATGTAGAGAGCAATTAGTTTATATGTTATAATAGCATTGTGATAAATTTTACTTATGGGGAGGTGCTATCTTGGAAAGTACAGATGTGGCTAAGATGGCTGTAAAAATGGCTCTTTCTACACGTTCCGAAGAAGCCGAACTTAAGCAAGTCTTTCGAAGTAAGAAGGTAAAAGTTTGTGCCGTTGACTTCGGGGGAAACTTGATAACTTCCATTGAAAAAATCATTGAAAGGACACTGGTTGCTGCAAAGCGGGAAGGTATTATAAAAGAAAACGTGCACGTTCTGGAAGGTGCACTGATAGGTGCAACTCGTGAAGCCCTGTCACAGGTCTTACAAAAAGCTGTGGGATTTAATGTGGGCGGTAAAATCGGCATTGCTCGCTGGGGTGAGCATTTGAGTGTAGCAATGTTTTTTGGAGTGGGTTTTTTAAACTTTAATGAAGTGGTTATTGGTTTAGGTCACAGGTCTTTACCAAGTAATGGCGAGTAAAGCTAACAATATCCTTATGTCAAAAGTCTTTGAAGATGTTCAACCTAAAAAGCATGATTTTTATTGAGATTGAAGATTTAGACAATAAGATTCCTATTGACAAATTTGTATTTTGAATATATAATTTTATAAAATACTTGTAGGACGGTAGTATGGTAGGAGATGGTTTTTGGAAAAGACACTCTTACTGGGTGTTTTTTTGTGTACTTTTTTTCTCCCCATGCTAACCAAAAGAAGGGGGTTTTTTAATTGAAAAAACATTTTATTATCACATTAATTTTCCTGATCATTTCATCACTTATGATCGTTGGGTGCAGCAGCCCTGCTGACAACAATTCCGATGTTAAGGAGTCTTCTTCCGGAGATGCCAAAATTGAAAAGGTGTTTAAAATTGGAATATCCCAGTTCGTTGAACACCCAGCATTGGACGGAGCCCGTCAAGGCTTTATTGATGGGTTGAAAGAAGCAGGTTTTGAAGAAGGCAAGAATGTTGACATTTTGCTGGAAAATGCTCAAGCTGACTTTCCCACTACTCAAACAATAGCCAATAAACTAATAACTGAAAATGTGGATCTCATTCTTGCCATTGCTACACCCTCAGCTCAATCTGCCGCAAATGCCACCAAAGATATACCGATTTTAATAACAGCCGTTACGGACCCGGTAGAAGCAGGTCTTGTTAAAAGCCTTGAAAAATCAGAAACCAACGTTACCGGCACCACTGATATGAATCCGGTGCATGAGCAATTGGAATTGTTAAAAGAAATCCTTCCACAATCCAAAAATGTAGGTGTAATATATAATGCCGCTGAACCAAATTCGGTAATTCAGGTAGATATTGCAAAAGAAGCAGCCGAAAATATGGGATTGACAATACTTGAAGCAACTGTAGCCAACAGCGGCGAAGTAAACCAGGCTGTTCAATCCTTAGCAGGCAAAGTAGATGCTATATATACCCCAACGGATAACACTGTTGCATCAGCTATCAGTGCCATTGTAAAAGTAGCAAATGACGCTAACATCCCCGTTATCGGCTCGGAGCGAGGTCAAGTAGAGGGCGGTGCTGTAGCTACACTCGGAATAGATTATTATCTCTTGGGGAAACAGACAGGTTTTGTGGCTGCTAAGGTTTTAAAGGGAGAAGATCCCGAAGGTATTCCCATTGAAGGGTCCAAAGACCTAAAACTCATAATAAATAAAAAATCTGCCAATATATTGGGCTTAACCATTCCTGAACAGGTGCTTTCCAGGGCCGATGAAATCCTAGAACAATAATCGAGGTGTTTTTCGCATGTTGCAAAACTTATTCTTTAAATCTTTAGAGCAAGGCCTGGTATTCGGTATAATGGCTCTTGGAGTATATATAACTTTTAAGATACTGAAGTTTTCTGATTTAACAGTAGACGGCAGCTTTCCCTTAGGAGCTGCAGTGGCCGCTTCGCTTATCGTAAGCGGCCATAGCCCCTTTTTTGCTACAGCAGCTGCACTTTTGGCCGGAACATTTGCAGGATTAATAACGGGAGTTTTAAATACAAAAGCCGGAATCAGTGACCTATTATCCGGAATTTTAACCATGACCTCCCTCTACTCCATAAATCTTCGCATTATGGGTCGTCCAAACACCCCACTCTTAAATCAACCAACTGTTTATTCTTTAATTGATGATTTTTCAAAAAATGTTTGGCCATTGTTTCCTTCTAAACATATTTATCTGTTGTTCTTTATAATATTTGCATTATTTGTAAAGATATTTCTTGATGCTTTTTTAAAAACACAAATGGGTTTTGCCCTTAGAGCAACAGGAGATAACCCTCAGATGATACGGAGTCAAGGTGTAAATACGGATTTGGCTAAAATTGTCGGCCTTGTGATTTCCAACGGTCTGGTCGCCTTATCCGGTGCCTTGGTTGCACAATATCAGGGGTTCGCCGATGTGGGGATGGGTGTAGGTACTATAGTTGCTGGTCTCGCTTCGGTAATAATTGGTGATTCATTGCTCGGCGAAAGAAGTGTTTTCGTAAGTACCCTTGGAGTGCTGTTCGGTTCCTTCTTATATCGCTTTAGTATTTCTCTGGTTCTTTCTTTCCGTTTGGCTCAGGCCTCAGATTTAAAACTTTTTACCGCTATTGTGGTGATTATTGCTCTGACAGCACCCCGGTTTAAACAATCATTGAAACTTCCTGCGAAAGGATGCGAGTCTTATGGTAATTCTTGATCATATACAAAAAATCTTTCATCGAAATACTCCTAACGAAAATCAGGCCTTAGATGATGTATCTCTCAAGATAAAAGAAGGTGATTTCGTAACAGTCATAGGTAGCAATGGTGCCGGCAAATCAACTATGCTAAATGCCATAGCCGGAGTTTACCCCATTGACGGCGGTAAGATCATCTTAGACGATGTGGATATTACAAGTCTTGCTGAATGTAAACGGGCGGCCTTTATCGGTCGAGTGTTTCAAGATCCCATGCTTGGGACTTCCCCGTCTATGACTATTGAGAAAAATCTTTCCATGGCCTATGCAAGGCCAAAAAATATGACCCTTCGCTGGGGTCTGGATTTTAGCCGTAGAAAATTATTCAAGGATTATCTTAAAAATATTCCTTTGGGATTAGAAAAGCGCCTTTCTACCAAAGTAAAACTACTTTCAGGCGGCCAGCGGCAGGCATTAACACTAGTCATGGCTACCATGAAGAAACCAAAACTCCTGCTTTTAGATGAGCATACTGCTGCTTTGGACCCAAAGACAGCTCTTTTAGTAAATAGACTCACAGAGGAAATTGTGCACAAAAATAACATCACTACAATCATGGTGACTCATAATTTAGAACACGCCATAAAAATGGGTAACCGACTTATTATGATGCACAAGGGACAAATTGTCATGGATATAAAGGGAGAGGAAAAATCAACCATGACCATCCCTCGTTTGCTCAATAAATTCGAACAGCTTCAAGGTGAAAAATTTGCAGAAGATCGGGTCATGCTGGCTTAAAGATCAAATTCGGCATGGTGGTTTTCCCCATCTTTCTGCAAAAAAACTATACCTTTCTCTTTTTTGTGAATTTCATATGGAACATCATATCTAAAAAGTCCATAAGTCAGTTGTTTGGACATTTCATGAGATGATAAGCCTATGGCTTGAGGCAGATTTATTTCAAGCCATTTTTCATTGTATACATATTCCTTGGCTTTATTTAGAAAATCCCGATTTTCCACAAGTTCGATACAATCTGGTAAAGCTGCTTTGCCGCTGGTCAGCATAAAATCAAATTTGACTATATCACGAAAGAGTTCCGCATCAATCTCAAGGCTTTTGGCATAGGAATAAAGTATATCATATTGTTTTTTTAAAGAATGTCTAGTTCTAAAGAGATTCCTTTTATCACAGTAATTATAAAATGATAGGAAGAAATCGAAAGGCCTATTAAATCTTTTGCTTAAATAAGCAAGAGAATGCTCAAAACGACAGGTATTATAATATTTATCTAACAATCGGGCTATCCCTGTCAGTATACAGAGTTCCCTATAATTTATATCCTTGGTATAAAGGATTTCATAAGGAGGCCTTGAGCGATATACAATGCCGTATTTATTAGCATCTTTTCTCAGTCAAGTTCCTTTTAAAAGTTTTAAAAATCCCAGCTGTATCTCCTCAGGATACAAATTATATACATCATCAAAGGAATAGCTGAACCTTTCAAAACTCTCATAAGGCAGTCCCGCTATTAAATCCACATGAAGTTTTATACCGGTTGTTTTAAGCCTTTCAATTCCTTTAAGGGACCTTTTCACATCAGGAGTTCGAGATATTTCCCTGAGAGTTTCAGGATTGGTGCTCTGAATACCCACTTCGAACTGCAATCGCCCTTCAAGGCCTTCTAAAGCTCTGACAAAATCATCATTTACCAGCTCAGGATTTATTTCACAGTGGATTACCGTGTCACCGGGAAGTTGGCGGATAATATCCAGCAAATCCAAAGCTCTGACTAAATTGCAGTTAAAGGAACGGTCTACCAGTTTTACGACCTTTACTCCCATCTTGGTGAATTGTAATAAATCTCTTTTCACTTTTTCCAGGTCCGCTGTTCTAACATCATTTTCCAGTGAAGAAAGACAAAAGGCACATCGAAACAGGCATCCCCGAGATGTTTCGTAGTACACCAATTTATGTTCAAGATCTTCATCATTATAGGAAAATGGAATGTCATTTAAGTCTACATAGTCTTTTGGCAGGTTTACAATAATATTGTCATCGGCTCTGTAAGCTAAACCGTCTACAGATTCAATAGACCTGTTTCCCTTTAAAACTTGAAGCAGATTCTGAAAACGCTCTTCACCCTCATTTATTATTACATAGTCTATATACGACTTTTCTTTCAATAAATCTTCCACTTCATAGGACACTTCGGGTCCGCCTAAGATAATCACTGTTTCGGATTTTATTTTTTTAATGTTTTCAGCTATATCTAATACATCTTCGATATTCCATAAGTAACATGAAAACCCAATTAAATCTGCATTGTAATCCATTATATCTTCCAAGATGTCATCCATGTTATCATTTATCGTAGCCTCATAAACTATCAAATTATCTTGTTTGCAATAGGCTGCGAGATTCCTTATGGCAAGGTTCGTATGAATGTATTTGGCATTAATTCCTACCAACAAAGTTTTCATCATTATCCCTCAGTTGTTTATTATTTTAAAGATTGATGTGCGAAAGTTCCTGCACTGTAATCAAAATTATTATATCATTATTAGCTTGAAAATAAAAAGCTCCGGCGGATATCATCAAAACACGCTAGCCGAAGCTTAAAGTAGTGGGCTTATACATCTATACTATATGTTTGGCTTTTTACCGATGGTTTTCGCCGTTTATTATTAGGGAGTTGAAAACATAATAGGTAAGGGTAACGATGTCAAAAACCGGTAACTCCACAGCCTTTTGTACAGCATCTCGAAAAGGGGGCATATTGGTGCATTCAAAAATAATAGCACCTACATCAGGGTTTTCTTTCACCATGGTTTGTGCAACTTTAACCATCTCATTTTTTACTTTGGGTACATCGAGGGTTTCTTTCTGATCTAGGAAAACCGCAGGAAATTCCTGCTCTTTTTCCATACCATAAACTACCATGGGGATATGGCTAGCCCCTGCTCCTTTAAAATGAAGTTGTGTAAGGTGGGGCTTGCTGGCAGTCATTATACCCACTTTTTGACCTTTTTTAAGCATACGGTAGACCATAGGAACCTGAAGAAGGCTGGAGCTAAAAACCGGAACATCTACCGCATCGGCCAAATGCTCCTGAAATATTGCCAAAAACCCGCAACTGGTAGTGATAGCAGATACACCTTCTTTTTCCAGCTCCTTTGCGGCTTCAATAAATGGTTGGATAAGGCTAGGATCAGCCTCCCTTACCACTCTCTGAGAAGTAGCACCGACTACTTTTTTATATTTTACCGGAAAACTGAATGTAAGGGCATTTCCAATATCACCGTAAATCCGTGGGAACTTGGTGTCAAGCATAAGTATACCGATTAGTTCACCATAATTAGTTCTGCCCCCTTTTACGATCATGCTGTCACCCTCCTTTGAAATCTTTAGTGTAATCTAAAATACTTAATGAGCTAAAACCTTTACAAGAGCTAATTTTATAAGGAAAATACCAATCCCAACAACGCCTATTATATTAGATGTTATATTTAAATCACTTTTTCGCTGTGTGTTAAAGATCCGAACCTTGCAGGACTCAAGCAGGTAACATCCATAAAGGTTTTACCATCTACTATCAATTCTGATATAATCTTTCCGGTTACCGGAGAAAGGGCGATGCCGTCCCCTTCATGGCCTGCAGCCATTATAAAGCCCTGTATACCTTCTACCTGACCCAACAAAGGCAATCCATCCGGTGTATAAGGCCTAAGGCCTGCAAAGGACCTAATGGCATGAATTAACTTAAGAGCGGGTACCAAGCGAGTTGCATTTCTCAGGATCGCCCGAAGGGCTTCGTGAGTTGTGCTCTTGTTATACCCTACGAATTCCCGGGTGGCGCCAATTAATATTTGGCCGTCATGGGTCTGGCTCAGGGAGAGGCCCACTCCAAGACGGGTTTCCGGATTATCTGACCGCTCTAGATTTTTCGGGTTGTATTTTGCAACAATATATTTTGCACAAAGCACATCAGCCATAACCAATTTTGGCACCGGCTCGGTCACTATTATCTGGCCTCTCCTGGGTTTTATAGGCAAAGAAAGGCCCACCATTTCGCCTATCATGGGAGCATATACTCCTGCAGCGTTTATAACTACTTTTGTTTGTATTTCACCTCTATTAGTAAT
>DUNY01000102.1 GCA_012839145.1 Thermoanaerobacterales bacterium | reverse complement strand
TATATTATCTCAAGAACCTCTTTTATCTGATCGGGAGTAGGGGCTTTTCCATGCCAACCTACCTGGTTTTCCATAAAAGGTACACCCTTTCCTTTTACGGTTTTTGCCACAATTACGGTTGGTTTGCCCTTTAGGGTCTTGGCTTTTTCAACGGCCTCAATAATCTGTTTTATGTCATGTCCGTCTATATCAATTACATTCCAGCCAAAGGCTTTAAACTTTTCCTGTATACTTTCCGGTGACATTACTTCATTGATGGGACCGTCGATTTGCAGGCCGTTATAGTCTACAAATGCAGTTATGTTATCCAGTTTGTAATGGGCTGCAGCCATTGCTGCTTCCCAGATTTGCCCCTCTTCTATTTCACCGTCACCCATTATGACATATACTCTGTATGCTTTGTTATCCAACTTTGCCGAAAGAGCCATGCCATTTGCGGCAGATAAACCCTGACCTAAAGAACCTGTAGTCATATCCAATCCTGGAGTTACTTTCATATCAGGATGCCCTTGGAGTATAGAGCCAGCTTTGCGTAGTTTTAACAATTCTTCTTTTGGGAAAAAACCTTTCTCAGCAAGAGCCGCATAAAGGACCGGAGCGGCATGACCTTTTGATAGTACAAATCTATCCCTTTCCGGCCAGTCAGGATTTTTAGGGTCAACATTCATTACATGAAAATACAGAGCTGTAACAATATCAGCACTGGACAGTGACCCCCCGGGGTGACCGGAACCCGCTTCAGTAATCATTTCAACAATATGACGTCGAATGATACTCGCCTTAGTGTTTAGTTCTTGAATAGTTTCGCAAGATATGCTCATTTTAAAGTTCACTCCTTGTAATTAATCTCTTTAAAAATATTCTATCAGTTTTTATAGCTAAATCCTTCACCTAGAACCTCGTGCACATCATGAACAATTACAAAAGCCCGAGGATCTGTTTCATGAACTATATTTTTAAGCCTGGATATTTCCAAGCGGGTTATCACACAAAGCAAAACATATTTATTATGTCGGGTAAATCCACCCTCCGCTTCTAAAAGCGTAACTCCCCGCTCCATTTCCGTCAGTATCTTTTGTGATATTTCCTCAGCTTTGACCGAAATGATATATACTGCCTTTGCGTAATTAAAACCTTCTTGAATCAGGTCTATTACCTTACTGCTTATAAATAGTGCAATCCATGCATACATGGCCAGTTCCCAATCAAAGGCTATACCGCTTGAAATAATTACAAAAAAATCTATGATCAGTATCCCCTGCCCCACACTTACTGAAGGTATAAAATGGTTTAAAATCATAGATGCCAAATCGGTCCCGCCTGTAGATCCTCTTACTCTAAAGACAATACCTAACCCTAATCCCATAATGATACCGCCGTAAACGGTAGAAAGCATCAAGTCTCGGGTTACTACCGGATAATTAGCCGTAATTTCGGTAAAAACAGAAAAAAGCAAGCTCCCAACTAAGGTTTTTATTCCTATGCTTTTTCCCAGAAAAGCAACTCCGGCTAGAAAAAGAGGAATGTTTAGCACCAGCATGGTCCATCCAACGGGAAATTCAAAAAGATAATGTAATACTGTGGCAAGTCCGCTTACACCACCGGCTGCCACCTTGTTTGGAACAAGAAACATTGTAAGACCTAAGGCGCCTATATAACACCCTAGAACTATTTGAAAGTAATCAAGGAATAGGGTTTTAAACTTCATATCCTCACTTCTTCGTTTTTTTAGGATTGTTTTCAGTATAAAAAAATAACTCCGGTAAAGATGATGACACCTCAGAAGTATTTATATAAGATGTTATTTTTTCTTGGGAAATAACCTATATGCTATTATTTCTATTAAAAAAAGAGGCAGAACGCTCATTCTTTTAAATCGCGACGGTTGAGTTAAAAGCCTATACAACCATTCTAGGCCCGCCTTCTGCATAAATACCGGAGCTCGACGCACGGTATCTGAAATTACATCTAAGCTGCCTCCTACCCCCATAGCCACTCTAAATTTCAGCTTGTCTTTGTTACGTATCATGAACATTTCCTGTTTGGGGCATCCCATAGCCACAACTATAATATCTGGCTTTTTATCATTTATTTGATAAACTATTTCTTGTTCATCTTTAAAATACCCGTGATGGAATCCTGCAATATTAATACCCGGGAACATCATCTTTATTTTTTTCCCGGCCTTTTCGGCTACTCCTGGCTTGCCTCCCAGCAAAAACAAACTCAGCTCTTTTTTATCAGCCATTTCAAGAACTTTCATCATAAAGTCAAAACCCGTAGTCCTTTCAGTAAGAGGTTTCCCTAATATTCTAGAGGCTATGACTACTCCTATGCCATCAGGAAGGCATATATCTGCCTCATTAAGAACTGCTTTTAATTCCGGGGCCTTTCGGGCTGCCATGATTATTTCTGCATTTGGTGTGACAATTATTCTATTGCCATAAGACTTTAAAAACGTTTCTACTCTTTGACAAGCTTTACTATAATCAACACGGTCAAGTAAAATCCCAAATATATTTACCCTTTCCCTTTCATCAGCTTTCATTTATCTTCCCCCAGCAGATCCACTGCTAATTTAGCATTTTCTTTGGCCAATACTGTTAGTTGTTCTTTTATCTCCTGGAGTTGTTTCTGGCTTTCGGGTATTTTATCCAGGGCCTCCTCCAATAAATTACACAGTGCAACTAAGTCCAACTCACCAGGCTTTCCTGCCGATGGTTGATTTACTCTATCCAGAAAATGTTCAACTTTTGGGTCATATACCAAGCCCACCAGCGGCACTTTTGTCATGGCTCCGAAAATTAAAGCATGAAGTCGCATGCCAAAAATGAGGTCCATTTTCCCACACACCCATAATACGCCTCTGGGACCCATGGATTCAGGAATTACTTTGGCATTTTTCTTCATCAATTTCATTATTTCTAAGGATTCATGATAATCTTTTGGATATTGCATGGGTAAAAATATGATATCCGCATTATGGCTTTTTATCATGTAATCGCAAGCCTTGGCGATTATTTCACGACTTTTATTTAGATTCCACGGCCTCACGGATACTCCAATTCTCGGGCGTCCTTCTGTAAGGCTTATATCCAATTCACCGAGCATTTTGTATCCAGCTGCATCATCGATGGGATTTAGCACAAAAGCCGGATCTGCAGTCACTATTATAGGGGGTTTTGTAACACCGAGACTTTCAAGCTCTTTCCTGGATTGTTCATCCCTTACCGTTATGAGATCTACCATATTTCCCACAAGTTTAATCATGCGTTTATTTATTTCCCTGAATACCGGACCTACACCGTTGGCGTAAAACATTACTTTTTTGTTCAGCCTTTTAGCCAAGTATAAAATGAAAAGATAATAGGGAATTGACCGGTTACTTGTGACATCCTGAAGAAGTCCTCCCCCTCCACTAATCACTAAGTCAGCTCTTGATATTTCCCGTATTATTGCCAAGGGACTAGTCCTCTGTACGGCATTTATACC
>DUNY01000200.1 GCA_012839145.1 Thermoanaerobacterales bacterium | reverse complement strand
TTGTGCAATTTGCTTTAGATTCTCCGGCAAATCATCAAACATATTATTTTCTTTAAAATAATTAATACTTTCAATCTGCCTTACAGAAGCATCTATAGTTTTATTTAAATTAGCGGTCTCGCAATTGACAATACGATTCACGCTGTTTCGCATTTCTTTTAAAACTCTTACATCCTCGTACCTTAAAAGATTGTTATGTGCACCGATAATACCCAGCATATCGGCTATATGATCTCCGGCCTTCAAGTAAATCATGTAATTGTTTTTGCGTTCTACCACTTTAGATTTTAAACCGAAATCATTAATTAGTTTAGTCAGTGTATCAACCGTACCTTCATCTTGGGTAACAAATTCCATATGGTAAGGACCTTTTGGATTGCTGATGGAACCGCCGCCCAAAAAAGCTCCCCGCAGGAAAGCTCTTTTGCAGCACCTTTTTTTTATTAACTCCGGATTGATAACAGTTTTTTTAAGTCCAAAACTATCTCCGGTAGGAAACACACCAAGTTCTTCAAGTAAGGTTCTGCAATGGTTTAAATCAATGGAAATAATATACATGCTCCTATCTTTTAAAAAATTATTTCTTTTAACGGCAATCTGAACTGGAGAAATAAAACTCTTTCGGAGAAGTTTATAAATCCTTCGAGCTGTGGGTGCATGTACAGTTTGAATTTTGAGAAACATCTTTCGCTGTCCACCGATTATTTTGATAGTACCGGCCATACGTACAAGTGAAGCCAGTTCTGCTCTCTGGCAACATGTATTTGAGGGTAGACGGGATAATTCCTCCTTTACATTATAAGAAAAAGACAACACCCTCACCTCATTCCATTTTATTCTACATCAATTTTAAAAAACCTTCAAATAAAATCTATCAAATTAATGCCATAATTGTTTCCGCCAGTATCTGGGAACTGTGACGAACCACATCAGTGGGATTAATTACCGAACCAGTTACTACAGTGTATCCCATTCTTTCTATTATCTCACTATCGCATTTTACAGGAGTTGATCCATCTGAAAGATAGCGAGACAAAAGGTATTCGGGAATTTTGCCTGAATTTATAATGACATACTCCATCACATCTGTGCTTGAATGGTTGATAACAGCCTTGACATGATCTGAAGCCATGTAACCTTCTGTTTCTCCTGGCTGTGTCATTACATTTACAACATAAATCTTTTTTGCCTTGGACTTTGATATGGCCTCAGTCAGATCTTTTACAAGAAGGTTTGGAATTAAACTTGTGTATAGACTGCCAGGACCCAAAATTATAGCATCAGCTTTTTCTATGGCCTCCAGGGCGTCATCTAAGGGTTTAGCATCTGAAGGCTTTAACATCACCCTGGATATCCTCTTTCTTGAATTGGGAATATAAGACTCACCACAAGCTTTTTCACCATCTTCGTAAACTGCTTCCAGTATCACATCCTCCAGCGTTGAAGGAAAAACAGTTCCTCTTACTGCAAGGACCTTACTTGACTCTTTAATGGCAAGCTCAAAGTTGCCCAGTATTTCGGTCATTGCTGCCAGAAATAAATTGCCGAAACTATGACCTTTGAACGATCCACTATTAAAGCGATGTTGGAATAACTCTTCCATAAAAGGTTCGGTATCGGCTAAAGCCAAAAGACAATTCCTTATATCACCGGGAGGCGGTATCTTAAGTTCATTTCTGATAATACCGGAGCTTCCACCGTCATCAGCCACGGTCACTATAGCAGTTAGTCTGTCAGAATGATGTTTTAAACCTCTCAATAGATTGGGAAGGCCGGTACCTCCACCTAAACATACTATATTAGGATACATTGTTTTTTCAGCTCCGATCTTTCTCTATATCTCTATGGTCTATTACTACTCTATGACGGTTAACTTTGAGTTTGGCAGCAATTTCGTCAGTAAAAGCGACAGACCGATGTCTGCCTCCAGTACAACCAATGCCTATTACCAGCTGAGTTTTACCTTCTCTAATATAATATGGTATAAGATATTGTACCATATCAAGTAACTTTTTTAAAAACTGTTTGCTTTCGGGCCATTTCATCACAAAGTCTTTAACCTCTTGGTTTTCGCCGCTATAAGGTCTAAGTTCATCGATGTAGTAAGGGTTTGGTATAAACCTCACATCAAAAATCAAATCCGCATCCAAAGGGATCCCTTGTTTAAAGCCAAAGGATACTAAATTTATCAAAAGCCGATCCTCTTTTTCCCTTTCAATAAATCTAATTACTATTTCTTCTTTAAGTTCTGATGGAGTTTTAAAAGAAGTATCAATTATATAATCGGCTGCTTCCCGCAGCTTTGCCATTTTTTCACGTTCTGAACTTATGCCCTCTATGATCCGACCTTCGAAAGCAAGCGGATGACGCCGACGACTTTCCTTGTATCTCTTTATAAGTACTTCATCGGAGGCTTCAAGAAACAGTATCTCGTAATCAAATCCAGAGTCAATCATTTCTTTTAAACTCTCGAAAAGCGTATCAAAAAAACCGCCACCTCTAATATCTATGACTAAAGCAATCTTGTTTATTCTTTTTATACTTTGCCTGCAAAGATCGATAAAAGTAGGAATAATCGCAGGTGGAAGATTGTCCACGCAAAAATAACCGTGATCTTCGAATACTCTCATAGCCAAAGTTTTTCCGGCTCCTGAAAGGCCGGTAATAATCACAAATTTTAAATCCTTCATTTGTTTCACCCCTTATATAACACTTAAACCCTTTCCACAAATCGGGCGGCATTGATAATGTCATTTTTAGTTAATCCTGCATTCTTTGCTATTTTCAAAGCCTTTTTGAAATCGCCTACATTCTCCGGATAATGTGCATCACTGCCAATGGCAAACTTTGCCCCATTAGCTTTAGCGATTCTTACGTACTCCTCCGTCATATATCCATGACCGGCATTTATTTCTAAGGCAGTCCCGTGTTCCATCGCAGCACGGGCCAGTTTGGCTGTATCTATAGGCAAATGCAATCCAGGATGTGTAACAATTTTTATATTGTTGCTTCTTATAGCTTTAATAAGGGCTGTAGTGTTTTGTTCCATAACTTTTTCCTTTAATTTTGCACTGGCAATAACCTTAGACATGGTATTCTTAAACAAAAGGCTAAACCCGTCTTCCATACTCCGAGGCCATACCATGGGGTGCAATCCCACCATAGCATAATCAAGGTTCGCAAGAACATAATCAGGAATATCCAACTCACCGTCAAGACTAACGATATTGGCCTCACAACCTAAAAGTATGTCAATACCTATATATATGTCCCTTAGTCTTTCTATTTCTTCACGCATTTTATAAAAGTCTTCAAGTTTAGGTCCTAGCCCTATGTTGGCTGGACCGTGTTCGGAAATGCCAATGGCGCAAAGTCCTCTTTCTATAGCTACCCTTACATTTTGTTCGATGGTCCCGGTTCCGTGGCTGTATCGGGTATGTGTATGAAAATCAGCCCATATCTTCATGAAAGTCCTCCTTACCACAGTATAATATATATTACTATTAAAATCTACGATTCTAAAAATCCGTATTTTTAAAAACCAGTAATATTTGGTATAATTTAATGCAGGGAATAAATGAGAAGGAGGTCGCTGCATGAATGTCTACGATCTTGCACATCAGCTTGCAAGAAGTTTAAATGAGTGCCCGGAATACTTAGAGTACAAAAGAGCAAAGGACAGCATAAAACAAGATCCCCAGGCTGAAAAGATGCTTAAAGACTTGCGAACCAGGCAGGTTGAGGTCCAAGCACTTCAGCTTTCTGGAAAGCCTGCCGATGAAGCTCTAAAGAACTTTGAAAATCTCTATAGTATTGTTAGCCACAATTCTGTACTTAAACGTTACTTGGAAGCAGAGGAGCGCTTTGCCCTCTTATTTGCAGATATCCAGAATATAATTATGAGAGGGATCGAACTTGATATAGAATTAGAAGACAAATAACGATTTCATTATAAAAAGTTATTTTGGTGAAGATGACGGCACCTCTCCCTTTAAGCTAGATCTGTTATCCTTCAAGGGATCACCTGCCGTCATCTTCACCTCAAAACAATTCCTACACCTAAAACATTTAACCGTTTTTTAATAAATAGGCCGCCAAACTTCCGGTACTCTGTTCGATTGCGGAGTCTAGCGGTCTTTTCCTTAGGGGTTATGGGCTGTCAATTTCTTTCTCGTAGTATTTTAAATTATCTCTAAGTATATTAATAACCATATCAGCATCTGTGTCACTAGCAGTAATTACTCTTTCATCGGCTATTGTGTTTTTTCTTTTTGTAATATCTTTGTTGCTGCTAGCAACCACATATGCATCCACATCCCTAAAATCCGCTGTGGAAAGCTCCACTGTCTGATACCCATGTTTTTGTAAAGCATTCCTAATATTGCTAAGAGAGTCATCGACGGCGATGAGAAAACTCATGCGTATTAAACCTCCCAATGATATGTTAATTTTATTATCCACTTTTTGAGGTATTTTATGCCCGATGACAATTACCAATTCATAGCTTCAATATCCAGGTAGCTGTAGAAAAATAAACAAAAAGCCCTAAAATATCGAGGGATGTAGTAATAAGCGGTCCTGATGCAACTGCCGGATCGTGCCCCAGCTTATGCCACAATAACGGCATAAATGTACCCAACATGGCAGCTAATGTTAGATTAAAGGCCATGGCAATTCCTACTACAACACCTAACAATACTTCACCTTGCCATAAGTACGTTATTGTAGCCACTAATAAACCGTTAAATACTCCCAAAATCATTCCCACAGCAGCTTCTCGTAAAACATTTTTTGCTATGGAGGAGGTGTTAATCTCTCCCGTAGCAAGACCTCTAACAATAATAGCCGCCGACTGTGTTCCCACATTTCCACCCATATCCATAAGAACCGGAATAAAAAATGACAAGGCCACTACGGTCTGTAAAGCAGCAGAAAAGTCATTAATAACTCGGCCGGAAAAGATTTCACCTACTACAGCTACCAGAATCCACGGCAATCTCCGTTTCGCTCGAGCCCAAGGTGAAACCTGCCCCAAATCGATTTTTTTATCAAAATCTGATCCCGACAATTTTAATATATCTTCCGTAGTTTCTTCTTCTACCACCATCATTGCATCATCCACTGTAACAATGCCTAATAAGATATTGTTAACGTCAACTACAGGTAATGCCAAAAAACCGTATTTTTTAATCAAACGGGCTACTTCTTCTTGGTCTTGCAAAGCATTGACTTTTTTTACATCAGTTTGCATAAAATCTTCAATAGGAGTTTGCTCAGGTGCTAAAATTAAATCCCTTAAAGAAACAACTCCTACGAGTCTTCCTTCTGAATCCACCGCAAAAACATAATATATTGTCTCTGCATCAAGAGCTAGCTCACCCAATTTGTTTAGCGCATCTTTGGCTTTTAAATCCTTTGAAAAAGCAATATATTCAGTGGTCATACGGCCACCGGCGCTATCTTTGTCATAGGCCAGGAGATCTTTTAGGTCTACTTGCTCATTTTCCCCAACCAAAGATAATATTGCTTTTTTGTCTTCTTCACTTAAATCACCCAAAAAGTCTGCCACATTATCAAATGGCATTTCAGCAATCAATTTGGAAGCATAAATCGGTTTAATATTAGTTAATATGAAATATTTTTTATTCGAATCCATTTCTTCCAAAACCTGAACTGCAACATCAAAATCCAATGCTTTAAATAGCTTTAAACTTTCTGTAGATGAAAGATCTTCATAAAACTCAGCTATATCTACGGGATGATATTCATTAAGTATGGATTTTAGCTTTTTATAATCGTTTTTTTCCAAAATATCCCTTATATCCTCCACTTTGTTCATACCAGCACCCCCTTCAGCCCAAAGCTTACCACGCCAACAATGTCCAGAGAAATTATGTCAATAAAGTAAAGTGAAAATGTAAAATATATTATTAGTGTAGTTATATCTACCAAGGTGGTTATGAAAGGTCCGGAAGCCACAGCCGGATCAATGTTAAATATATGAAATATCAGTGGCACCAAAACCCCCATCAGAGATGCCAGCATTAAAGAAATACTCATTGAAAGTCCCACAGCTATGCTTAGTTGAGCATTATTTTGCCAAATATACGCTATGACTGAAACTATTGAACCGCAAATAATACCCAGTTGCAGACCTGCCAGTGTTTCACCAATTATAAATTGTAAAATGTTCTTTCTACTCAGTTCTTCAGTAGCCATACCACGGACCGATAAGGCCAAAGATTGTGTGCCGATATTACCTCCGGTGGCCATAAGTACTGGAATGAAAAAGGCTACAGCAACTACTGACTCGAGCACATGTGAATACCCGTGGATGACTTTACCGGCCAACATATCACCCAGAAGGCATATAACAAGCCATAATATTCGTTTTTTTGAAGCACCCCATATTGTAGTTGTTAAAACCACATCCTCTTCCGGTGTAATACCCGCCATCTTATGAATATCTTCAGTATCCTCTGCTTCCATGACTTCCATGGCATCATCAACAGTAACAATACCCAATAAACGATTTTCTTCGTTAACTACAGGAACAGCCAACAGAGAATATCTAGATATGATTTTAGCAACTCCCTCTTGGTCTTGGTCTACATGTACAGATACTATTTTTCTATGCATTATTTCATGGATTCTTTTATCTCTAGGTGCACTTATAAGTTCTCTAAGGGACAAAACACCCTGTAAATGTTTTTTATCATCAACTACGTATAGATAATAAATTGTCTCGGCTTTTTGCCCGAATTGCCGAACATCATCAATAGCCTGACTGACAGTCACATCGGATAAAATGTAAACGTAATCTGTAGTCATAAGCCCACCGGCTGTATCTTCCGCCATTTTTAGAAGTGCTTTAAGTTCCTCATAATCTTCTTGTGGAAGCTTCTGGAGAAGACTTTCAGCTTGAGCTGTGGGCATTTCCTGAAAAAGATCTGTAATTTCGTCTACAGACATGTTTTCCAGGATTCTCACAGTTTCCGTTTCGGTCATTTCTTCCATTATGTGAAGTCTATCGAAAGGATCAAATTCTTCTAAAACCTCCGCAGCCTTAGAGCTGCTCATCATACGAAAAAATAGTTTTTTGTTGCCGTTTTTTATTTCATTTAATATTTGGACTATATCTGCCGGGTGAAGATTTGCCAGTATCTTATGTGCTTCATCACTTTTGTTAAGTACCAGATGCTTTATAAGAATTACATCTTTTTTCGGTAGCATCACAGTCCCTCCTTTTTAAGAGAGCCATCCAACCACCGCTACAGCAGCGATAGGATGAACCTCTTTGATATTATGTTTTAAAAAGTGTCGACTAGGATCTGGGTCCACCTTACCGCCCCCTTTATCAGTTAAAATTAACATAAAAACCCTTTCCGACGAAAGGGCATAAGAAAATATTATTTCCCCTCGTCTTCGGTTTTAGCACTGGGCGACTTTGGAATTTATTTCCAGCCACATTAGGTTCAACCTTAATCCGGTCAAACCTGCTAACCCATTGGTGTCTCTCGACATTTCCGGGCAGTGGCATATATTCGCACAGGAGCCTCACCTAACGGGAAGTATGCAATATTTTTCACTTTAATATTATTTTAATCCCTTTATGAATTGTATGTCAAGGGAAACTTAAAAACTAATGAGGAGGTTATGCATTAGTAACCTCCTCATTGTCACGCTTATTGAAGTTGTTGACCGGACTGCTGCATCTGTTGTTGCTGTTGTTGTTGTTGCTGTTGTTGTGGCTGTTGATTTTGTTGATTTAATTGTTGTAATTGTTTTGTTGACTGATCCAGCAACTGATTCATTTGATAAAATACTTGGTTTGCTTGTATGCTCTGTTGTGCCTGGGAAAGAGCATTAATAGCCTGTTGGATGGCTTGGTTTACCTGACCGTCGGTTTGTTGCTGCTGGGTCTGAGTCTGATTCTTTAACTGATTTAATAGTTGCTGAAACTGTTGGGGAGATTGAGTTGTTTGATTAGCCATTTGTTTAGTTGCACTCCCTTGGGTTTGTTGGTTTGTCCCAACTTGATCAACATAGGTGCTGGCATTTTGCTTTTTTTTATTTATTTCTTCAGAAACCTCAGCATCAATTTTCTTTTCCAGTACATAATCGCTAAAATCCTTTTTATTGGTCAAACTAACACCTCCCTGAAGAATTTTAACTTCCCATATTAGCATATCCTGTGAAATGAGTTTTAAATATATGAATTTTTTCCATTACTGAAGTAAATTATCAATGGATTTATTTATTTCATTAAATACTTTCTGTTGTTCTATACCTTGCCGTGCGGAATTCAGGGCATCTATTGCCTGCTTTAAGCTTTGTTGAAGATGTGTGTTGACATCGATAGAAGGTGATGCACCAACTGTTTGATTTGTCTTTGTTATATTTTGCAGCTTATTTTCAGTATTTTTAAAATCAGCAACAATCTGTTGGGATGATGTACCAAAATCATTTAATGTTTTATCTATTTCTTGAGAAATTTGAGTAAAAACATCATTGATCTTTTGTACCTGATTTGTTAGAGCCGCTCGCTTATGGGCTATCTGTTCCTGCATTAGTTTAGTATTAGCTCCCGATACCCATTTGGCCAAAAGGTTCTGGTTCCGTTCTATTTCCATCTCAATTTGTTGAATCGTTTTATCAATGTCGTTTTTAAAGTTCAATATATCCTGCACAGCATTTTTTAATTGATTACTTAAATTGTTAAAACTGGTTTGATTTTGCGTAATAATGTTTTCAAGTTTCAGATTTTGATCCGAAAAATTAGTGCAAAGGTTTTTAAGATTATCCAAATTAACACCTCCATTTTGGCTTGGATTCTCTTAAATATTGTATCCTGTTATATGTTCTTTTCTTCATCCATATTTTGTCTATATATTTAGGATTCAAAATGGACATTTTCACAATTTTTAATAACTTAAATCTCCGGTGCCTGGCACCGGAGATTTAAGTTATTTTAGCTTCCCGTCCATGCCCAGCGCACTTAAAAGAGCAGGG
>DUNY01000342.1 GCA_012839145.1 Thermoanaerobacterales bacterium | reverse complement strand
CTTTTACATTTACATAGAAAAAGGGAGCTGTTGCATAACGAACTAAACAGTTCGCAATGTAACAGCTCCCTTTGGAATGAATAATTAGGACGGTTCTTTTTTATTCAATTGCACTAAAATCATTAAGTGCTTTTCTGTATTTTTTTACTGCTTTAAATATATAAAGCCCAAGACCTATTAGATCACCTTTTTTAATAAGTGTTTCAACTTCCTTTTTCATGAAATCCCACTGTGGCGTGTTATAGTACCGTTCAATAAAATATGATAGGTTCTCCTCCATTAAATTATCCGGATCAGTAAATTTACCTCCGGTTGTATCAATAATTAAATCAATAAAATATTTGTAAGTTTCTTCTTTTGTCAAATCTTTTAGCCCCCCGAATTTATTTGATACTTATTTATATTGAGTTAAATAAAAGTGTTCTAATGTAATATATATACGATAAAAATAATTCTTTTTCGAGGGTTTTTTGCCTTTTTCTATTATTGCAATTATTTTATTTCCGTATTTTCCGCTCGCATAGTTCCATGCCGAAACTCACCACATCTTCAAATACGGAAGTATTTATGGAATAGTAGATATATTGGCCCTTTCTTTCATCCATCACCATTCCTGCTTGTTTTAATGTATTCAAGTGATGGGAGATGCTTGGCTTTGATATATCAAATCCTTCTGCGATTTCCCCGGCTGTCATATCATTATTTTTTAACATAAGAAGTATTTTTCGCCGGATTGGATCTGACAGAGCTTTAAACATCATGTTAAGGCTCATCGCGCACATCCTTTCCCCTGTTAGATGCAAACCCATTTTATTCTTTCTTAAGTTTTTGAAATAATATATAAGAATAGATGAAACCATAGAAGCTGACAAGAAACAATACTCCCATAGATACTACAAAAGACTGTTTTTCCGGAATAAATACACTAATGATCCATACCAGACCGGCTACAACCCAGAGAGGCCCAGAAACTCTATGGGTTTTATTCCATACTTCCTCACTGGCAAGGGTCCAAGGAGTCTTTATGCCAAAAGTGTAATTGTGTTTTATCTTGCCAAAATAGTTTCCAATAAATATCAGCAAAACTCCAATACAAAATCTCACTATCCGACCTATGGATATAGGAAATCCTAAAGCAAAAAGAGTAGTAACCACATATAGAACTATCAAAAAACCTACCATCACCCAACGAAAACCTTCATATACTCCCTGAAACTTTTTGTAATTTTCCGGTCTGGGATCCAAAATCGGTGCAAAGGACATCAGCACATATAAAGCAAGAATCATACTTGGAAAAAACAATACGTGGAAGGTTCTCGAACTATAACCGTCCACTTGTCCTGATATATTCCAGTGTGAGGGCACACGCTCAGGCAGATATGGGTAAAAAAAATAGCCTAAAATGTAAAGCGAAAGAATCAGAGCTATTACTAGCCAATTTATAGGTAATCTAAATTTTGTTTTTTCACACATATAAATTCTCCTTTTAGATATTTTGATAACTATCTAAATGTATTTTAGCATATATAGTTTAAAAAAACAATATATGATTTAGTGGAAGTTGACAAAGAAGAACGAATCGCTTCTCTATAGCTTTTACGATCGGTCATAAAGGAGGTGTCACAGAACCGTCCCCTGTCACCCCTGTCACCACAATAGCGCTTCATGGATACCAGTTCTTTCTATTCTTTAATGTTTGGCAGTTTCCGGTTTGAATTTTCTTAGTCTTAAAGCATTAGTCACCACTGAAACGGAGCTAAAGGCCATGGCTCCGCCTGCGATGGCAGGGCTCAAATATCCTAAGGCTGCGAAGGGAATACCCAAGGCGTTGTAAATAAAGGCCCAGAAAAGGTTTTGCTTTATGTTTCTCATGGTGGCTCTGCTCAGTTTAATTGCCGTTACTATTCCTCTTAAATCACCGCTCATAAGGGTTATATCAGCGGCTTCCATAGCTACGTCAGTTCCTGTGCCAATAGCAATACCCACATCGGCAGCGGCTAGAGCCGGGGCATCGTTTATACCGTCCCCCACCATGGCAGTTATTTTACCTTGGTCTTTAAGTTTGTTTACCTCTTCAGCTTTGTGTTCGGGTAACACTTCCGCCAACACATGTTCTATACCTACCTGATTGGCAATGGCTTTGGCTGTGCGCTGGTTATCTCCGGTCATCATCCAAACTTCAATACCCATCCGTTTTAATTCGCCTATGGCTTTCTTTGAATGTTCTTTTACGGTATCGGCTACAGCCAAAACACCCTGGATATTATCATCCATAGCCATTATCATGGCTGTTTTCCCTTCATCCTCAAGTTTTTCCAAAACTTCTTCGATACCTTCTAACTGAAGGTTTTTAGACTTCATTAACCGTCGATTGCCGAGATAAACATCTCTCCCTTGTATTTTTGCATAGATGCCATGGCCTGGAATTGCTTCAAATTCCTCCGGATCAAAAAGATCCATTTCTCTTTTCCTAGCCTTGTTTACAATGGCTTCACCTAATGGATGCTCGGAATTTTTCTCAGCTATGGCTGCATATGTTAAGATTTCCTCCGGAATCAAATCTCCCTGAGAAATTATATCTGTCACTTCCGGTTCACCTTTAGTTATGGTGCCGGTTTTATCAAGAACAATTGCATTAATTTTATGAGCTCTTTCCAAGTGCTCTCCACCCTTTATCAAAACACCGTTTTCCGCACCTTTGCCGGTACCTACCATAACCGATGTAGGGGTAGCCAAACCCAAAGCGCAAGGACATGCTATGACTAAAACTGATACAGCGTTTATTAAACCTGCGGTAAAATTACCGAAGATAAAGTACCATGCGGCAAAGGTGATAGCCGCAATAATTATTACAGCAGGAACAAAAACTCCGGATATCTGATCTGCCAGTTTTTGGATAGGAGCCTTGGAGCCCTGGGCTTCTTCTACCATCTTAATTATCTGGGAAAGCACCGTATCTTTTCCCACTTTGTTAGCCTCAAATTTAAAGGTCCCGGTTTTGTTGATGGTAGCCCCAACCACCTCATCACCGACTTTTTTCTCCACAGGGATACTCTCACCGGTTAACATGGACTCATCCACTGAAGAATATCCTTCGGTAATTCTTCCGTCTACAGGTATTTTTTCTCCCGGACGCACTACAACTATATCTCCAACTTCTACTTCATCAATGAGAATATCTCTTTCTTCTCCGTTACGGATTACCCTGGCTGTCTTAGGTGCAAGACCCATAAGTTTTTTTATTGCTTCCGAAGTTCTACCTTTAGCAACAGCTTCCAGGTATTTTCCGAAAGAGATTAAAGTTATAATTACTGCCGAAGCTTCGAAGTATAAATAATGATGTATCATTTCTGCCGGAACTGTAAAAACATTGTATAAACTATAGAAAAAAGCGGAGGAAGTTCCCATGGCGACTAAAACATCCATATTGGCGCCACCACCCTTTAATGCATAATATGCACCTTTATAATATCTGAGTCCTATTATAAACTGCACCGGAGCCGATACAATTACTTGAAACCAAGGGTTGTAGAGTATTCCACCGGGCTTTCCCATCATGTTTAATATCATGGAAAGTATCAGTGGAGTTGAAAGTACAGCTGAAATGATTACAAGCCTGCCAAGATTTTTTATTTCTCTTTCTCGCTCTTCCTTTTCCCGATCAACACTTACGTCAGTCTTTTCAAAGGCCTCATAACCGGCATCACTTACAACTTTAATAAGATTTTCCACACTAGTTTCACTGCTGTTATATTCTACCGCTGCAGTTTCTGTAGCAAAGTTTACTGTTGCTTTGTACACACCCGGAGCTTTGGAAAGTGCTTTTTCTATCCTGGCAGCGCAGGCAGCACAAGTTATCTTTTTCAAACCGAGTTCTGCTTTTTCCATCACCACATCGTAACCCACATCTCTTACCTTTTTTATAAAACCGTCTACCGCTGCCTGTTTAGTATCATAAGTAACATTGAGCTTTTCCGTAGCAAAGTTTACATTGGCCTCTTTGACCCCAGGCATCTTTTCTACAGCCTTTTGAATTCGTGCAGCACAGGAAGCGCAGGTCATCCCTTTTATTTTAACACTGGCTTTTTCAATATTTTCTGCCATTGTTATAACCTCCTTTATCGCTCATATACCCCGGTGGGGTATCGTATGTCTATTTTATTCCTACTTCGTGAGTTTGTCAATAGTAGCTATGTAGGTTATCGCATCGTTTTGAGTTTATCCTTCAGCCACAGATGCATTAAATCCGCTTCCAGCATATTTGAGACAGCAATTTCAGCTATAAATTGGTTCCGTTTTTCCGCATCTTCCTCAAGATCTAATACAAATTTTGAATAGCCTTCAAAAGACTTTTTCTCAATTAAACTGTATGACCCTAAAGTGTTCTTAATATCGGAAACTTGAATAGTTATCCCCAGCATCCTTCCTATAATATTACCACCTTCAACGATAGCAAAAGGTTTCCCACCCAAATTCCGAATTGTATTTTTCAATTTATTTATATGTTCGATCTCAATTTCCATAAACCTTCTGAATGTCCTTCTTATATCTTTATCTTTATAGTCCGGATAATTTTCATACATCCCCAAATGCCCATGTTCCAGGGTCAATATTTTATTTAGCTCACCAATTAGTTTTCTGTCATCCACTAGGCTTATCACACCCTTCCGTAATCTAACATTATTGTAACCGTTACTTATAGTGATATACGAAAAGGGCATTCGGATGGTTAGCAGCAAATAAAAAGCGCCCGAAATTCATAAGAGTGGGCGGATTAACAGATACGGGGTATTAGTTCTCCTATGGGCCGGCTTAATATTCTTGAGGTCCCAAGCCGTGTTTTGACCGTGACCAATCCAGAATCATTGACGGTGCCTATTATGGCCGCATTACGCCCATATTTGCATCCCTTTATTGATTCAAGGACCTTTTTTGAAACACTGCTTTCTACAACGGTAATAAGCTTGCCTTCATTGGCCAGTTGATAAAAATCCAAACCCAGCATATTACACGCTGAGATGACCTGAGGCTTTACCGGCAGCTGATCTTCATAGATTTCTATTCCTACCCCACCGGCTTCAGATATATTGTAGAATACCTCAGCAGCTCCACCACGAGTTGGATCTCTCATTACTCTTATGAAATCCCTATACTCCAGAATGGTATTTGCCATCTCCATAAGAGGTGCACAGTCGCTCTCCACCGGCGGGTCAAAGGTGAAATTCTCTCGACTTGATAAAATAGCCATCCCATGGTCCCCTATAGTGCCTGAAATAATTATACTATCACCCGGACGGGCCTTTTTTATAGACACATCTACACCCGGGGGAACCAATCCAACCCCTGAAGTATTTATAAAAAGTTGATCGGCTTCGCCTTTTGCCACCACCTTAGTATCCCCTGTGACAATACTGACTCTCGCCTCTTGACAGGCACCGGCCATTGAAGTGGCTACAGCTTTTAGCCCCTCTATTTCAAAACCTTCCTCAATAATAAAAGAGGCACTTAAGAATAATGGCCTTGCACCTCTCATTAGAAGATCGTTAACAGTCCCGTACACCGCAAGCTTTCCGATGTCACCCCCTGGAAAAAAAAGGGGTTTTACAGTGTAGCTATCGGTAGTGAAAGCAAGGTTCACAGATTCCAAATTTATTACGGCGGAATCTTCCATTCCATTGATAATCTCATTATCAAAAGTTTTTACGAAAACTTCTTTTATCAAATCTTCCGTGAGTTTTCCCCCTCCACCATGGGCTATCTGAACTACGCTCATAGTTTTACCCTCCGTATTTATAGTAGATGGCACAGGACCCTTCGGCAGAAACCATACAGGGCCCTTTTGGGCTTTCAGGTTTACAGGATATTTTAAATAACGGGCATTCTATAGGTGTAAAAAGCCCCTGCATTATGTCCCCGCAACAGCAAATATTCTCAAGGATTTCTTCATTTTGTTTACATTTAATCTCTATACCCCACCGCTTTAGGGCATCAAAAAAACTCCATTCTTGTTTTATAGCAAGTCCGGAATCTTTAACAAGATCAAAACCCCTCCAGGAAACGTCACAGGGTTCAAAAACTTTTTGTATGACTTTTTGGGCAACCCCATTTCCGTCAATGGTAACAGCCCTTTTATATTGGATATGTATCGAGGGCTTATGTATACTCTTAATTAATGTTTCGATACTTTGCACCACATCTTCAAGGTTAAAACCGGAAATGACTCCGGTTATTCCCAATTCATCTGCAATAAACTCGAAAGGCTTTGAGCCCGTAATAGTGCAAACATGCCCAGGCAGCAGCAATCCATTAATCAGAACGTTGTTTTTAAAGAGACTTCTTAAGATATTAGGCATTGTCCTAAGCAAACATATTACACTAAAGTTTTTTATACCATCCTGCTTGGCTTTCATAATTGTCAGAGCAACCAAAGGTGCCGTAGTTTCAAAGCCCACTGCAATAAAAACCACTTGTTTTGAAGGACTTTCTTTTGCTGCCACAAGGGCATCCAAGGGCGAATATACTGATTCAACACTTTTTCCGCGTGCTCTCTCAATGAGCAGGCTGGATGTAGTTCCCGGAACTCTTACCAAATCCCCGAAGGTTATAACTCTAAAGCCGTTTTTAGCATATTCAACAACTAGGTCAATATCTTCAGGAGGTATGACACAAACCGGGCAACCAGGTCCTGATATGAGCTTTACTCTTTCTTTATAAAGTTGTCTTATGGCAAACTTTGAAATTACTTCTGAATGAGTTCCACATACTTCCATTATCTTAATTTCTTTTTCTTTAGTTAGAATTCTAAGGCTTCCCATATTTCCAGACTCTCCCTTGCCAGATCTTTATCCATAATTTGTATGGCGAACCCTGCGTGAACAAGGACATAATCACCTATATCAACCTTTGGTACAAGCTGTATATCAACATCTTTTATAAGACCCTGGGCTGAAACCTCTGCTATAGGCCATCTGATATTTTTGACTTTCATGGGAACAGCCAGGCACAATTGATTTCACCCTCTTCCTTCCTTTTCCGAAAAGTATGCCGCTGCTACTGCAGCCTGACCCAGAGAAATACCACCGTCATTTACAGGTATTTTGCTCGGTATGTAGGTCTCAAAGCCTTCTCTTCGAAGTTTTTCATTTATACTTTCAAGGAGGTATCGGTTCTGAAAACACCCTCCCGAAAGCACGGTTTTATTCACACCATAAACATCCCTTATTTTCTTTGCCATGTCCACCGTAAATTTTATGACTGTATTATGAAATTTGGCTGAAATAATGCCTTTATTAACACCGGTAATGTAGTCATAATACAATTCTGTTAAAAGCTTATGGACTTTAATACAAAAACCGGATGGTTGTTCTTTTATATCATAATTGTAATAATCTTTCGAGAAACAGATGATTGACTCAAGCTCCATAGCGGCTTGCCCTTCATAATCCACTGAATCCCTCAGATTAATCAGTGAAGCTACGGCATCAAAAAGTCGCCCCATACTTGAAGCCAGAGGTGTATTAATCTCCCTCTCTATTTGTTTTAATACGATTTCAACTTGAAGTCTGTCTAAACGAGCTGTATATTCCGAAAAACATTCCATATTCGGATAAATGAATCCCAGAGCTGTCCGAAAGAGGTTTTTAACAGCTTTGTCACCACCGGGAAGAGGGACATAGTTTAGATGCCCCACCCTTTGAAATTCCTTTAAGTCAGCAAGAAGAAATTCCGCCCCCCACACATTTCCATCACTACCTAATCCGGTACCGTCATAAACAATACCTATAACTGTCTCCTCTAAATCGTACTCTGCCATAACCGAAGCTGTGTGAGCATGATGATGCTGCACGGCTAGAATTGGCACACCCTGCTCATCGGCGTACAGACTTGAAGGGTATAAGGGATGAAGATCCTTTACCACGTAATTGGGGTTTACTTTGAAAAGCTTTTTATGTTTTTTTATTTCCTCCTTGTAGTACCTAAAAGTCAACAAATTGTCCAAATCACCGATGTGGTGGCTGACAAAAGCGTGCTGACCTTCCATCAGACAGAAAGTGTTTTTGTAAAAGGCTCCACAGGCAAGAATATGTGTTGTACCCCTTTCGACTATTATAGGTTCCTGTGCAAATCCCCGGGCTCTTCTTACTATTCTCATCCCACCAGCTGTATAAAAACACACAGAATCATCAATACGGTTTACAATAGGTCGGTTGTGATGTAAAAATCCATCAGCCACATTCTTTAATCGGGATTGAGCTTCACGTTCATCCCTGCATATGGGCTCATCACTTATGTTACCACTGGTCATGACCAAAGGAAAATCGACTTTGTTCATTAATATGTGATGTATAGGTGTATATGGCAACATTACTCCCACCGTATTCAGACCCGTTGTCAGGCTGAAAGCTAATGGATCGCCACCGGCCTTCTTCTTTAAAAGGACTATTGGTGCACGATGACTTTCCAGAATGTCTTTTTCGAAATCGTTCACTAAACAGTATTTTTCCACTTCATCCACATTTTGCATCATCACAGCCAGTGGTTTTCCATATCTATGCTTTTTCTCCCTGAGTCTTGACACAGCATCTTCCCTTCGGGCATCCACTGCCAAATGATAGCCGCCCATGCTTTTAATGGCAATAATTTTCCCATCGTTTAACATTTCTACTGCTTTTTCAACGGCCTCATTTTTATGTAGTATAGTATCACGGCTTTTAAAATTAACCGTTAATCTCCCATCAACATTGTCTATTTTTTGTACTTTTGCATTAACTGGTTCTCCAGCCACTCACTCCACTCCCTTATTCCATCTCCCAGGACAGAAGATACCTCGAAGGTAATACCGTTTGGATTTAAGGTTTTTAATCCTTTATAGAAGTAATCTCTGTCAAAATCCACATACCTTACTAAGTCTATCTTATTTAAAACAGTCACCATGGCTTTTTTAAATATAGCAGGATATTTATACGGCTTATCATCACCCTCGGTAACACTGCTCAAGGCTACCTTGAAGTCCTCTCCGATGTCAAAAGAAGCCGGACAAACCAAATTCCCAACATTTTCAACAAAAATTATTGCATTTTCTAAAGGGATTACTTTTAGAGCGGCATCAATCATATTGGCATTTAAGTGACAGCTCCCACCGGTATTTATTTGAACCACGGGAATACCATATGCGGCAACTTTTCTGGAATCAATATCAGAAGTTATATCACCCTCGATAACCGCACATTTTACTTCAAGATGTTCAATGGTTTTTAAAATAAAACTAGTTTTTCCGGCTCCCGGAGAACCAATGATATTTATCATCATTATATTTCTTTTAGTAAGGTCTTCATTTATCGTTTTGGCAATATAATTGTTGGCTTCAAGAACGTCTTTCACGATTTTTATTTCCACTATTCCACCTCTATGCTCTCAATATAAAGGGATGTATAGCTTTCCACCACGGTTCCCCCACTATTACAATAGGGACATAATATGGAGAAGCTATCCCTTTCATAGATTTTCTCACAGCTGTTACATCGGAATTTACTTTTTTTGTATTCAAATGTCATAGTCGCATCCCATGCCGGGGTATCCCGACTTAGCATTTCAAAATAATATTTAACATTATCGCCGACGACACCTGAAAGATCGCCGATAATAATGTCCAACCCTGTTATTCTTTTATAATTTCCTGATGATATCTCATTAAGAACAATGTCCAAGATATTTGCCGCTATGGACAATTCATGCAAGGAGGGTCACTCCCAGTTTGATACTGCTCTAATGCCATTAGAGACCGTATTTCCCGTTGGACCATCGTTATAAGTTTTTGAAGGGATTCCTTAACCTCCTGTGAAATGCAAAAACCCACTTCACAGGTATAAGGTTCTATACCGTATATGATGACTTTGGCCGGTAAACCCGTTAATTCTCTTGAAAGGGCCACAGCCTCCGGGAGGCTGCATCCGTGGCTATCAGAAAGTAACTCCATATCCTTTATCATGTCGGGATTGTCAATGTAATAAATTGTCCCCGGAGGATGGCCGGCTGTTATAGCATCTATTGCAATTAAGTTTTCTGCTCTCCCAATATCAATAATATAATTTAAAACTGATGTGCCTACATCTAAAAAATTAATACCATACTCTTTATTCCTCTTCTCTAATTCTTTTACGGCAACGACTCCAAGACTATCGTCGGACATTAATACATTCCCCAAACCTATTATGAGTATTTTGTCCAATAATTCTCATCCCATTTCGCTTTAATCAGTTTGGTTGTCACCGGTATTTGCAGCGAAAAATCCTTTTTCACAGACAGTTCGGTATAAAGCTTGGAATTTTGCCAGATGTACCTCCTCATCACCACGAATTTCACTCAAGGCGATGTTTACATCTTCATACGGCGAAATATTTATTATAGACTGATATTCAACCGCCGCTTCTCTTTCGCCCCTTATTGCTTCCATAATCCCCTGACAATAATCCCTCACCATCGGAGGTTGTACCGGTATATCGGCTTCCGGCGGTCGTTGTCCTGTAAGTCGCTCTAGGAGTGCTGTTATCTCACGGGCGTGGTCCTGTTCATCTTTTCGGGCTTCGGCAAATGCATCAACACCGTCAAAAGTTGTAGACATGTCTCTCAGTATTGCATAAAAAGCCGCAGTTGTCCGCTCGTCAAGCAGGGCTCTTCTTAGTTGTTCCACGATCCTGCAAAAATAATCCATAAAGCATACCTCCTTTGTTTATTTTCTATATATACTATTCATTACATCCAAATCTGTAACTTAAAGCATGATCTTTATGTTCCACTTAATTGCCAAACTCATATACTATTAGAGCAAAGGCTTTTTTAGTATTCAATAAAAACTTCGTTAAAACCCAATTATAGGTAGTTCGGAATGAGGAAAACTTCCCTATTTGTTATAAAAAAAGTTGATTGGTGGGGGTATCATGAACAAGGATGATTTTGTCAAGTACTTTCAGAATTTGTCATTGCATAAAGACAATGTCATTTCAAAGGAAGCAATAGAATTGGTAATGCAATATTATTCAGATTATAAAAAGGAAAAGCTACCTGTCATCTGGTTAGAAACAAATGATAGCGGTGACAATAATATATCTTTTATGAACACCACTTATCCTTACCTTGACCGGGTGTTTACCGAAATGATAGATCTCCTTTACAGCAATACTTTTATGGCAGCACAGGGTAAGGATGCCTTGGACATTTTGAACAACACTGCAAAATACTATGCCGGTAAGTTTACATTGGTGGTGGAGGGAGCGATTCCCATCAAAGACCAAGGCCTTTACAATGTCATAGCTGTTACCGAACAACAACCTTTAACAGCTTTAAAAGTCGTTACATGGCTGGGTGGGCTTGCCAAATATGTTGTGGCCATAGGCACCTGTGCCAGCTTTGGCGGTCCCTCGGGAGCCCGGCCTAATTTAACAGGCAGCATGGGAGTCAAAGATGTTTTAAAGAGGCAGGTGGTAAATGTCAGTGGCTGTCCGGTAAACCCTGATTGGTTCGTAGGCACCCTTGCTCATTTAATCTTGTACGGAATGCCTGATTTGGATGAATTGGGACGGCCAAAGTTATTCTATGGTTTTACAATACATAGACACTGCCAGCGCCGTTCCTATTTCGATAGAAATCAATTCGCTCTTAAGTTAGGGGATATAGAGTGTATGTTTTCACTTGGGTGTATGGGACCACGGACCGGTGCAGACTGTCCCTACAGGCTCTGGGTAAATCATGTAAACTGGCCTGTCAAAGCTAATACACCCTGCATAGGATGCACAAATGCTGATTTTCCGGACGGGTCGACGCCCTTTTTTACACCCATGCCTGAAAAGAGCCCACAAGAATAACAGAAGATCGACATAATCGAAGATCAAATGTCAAAAAATAAATGACAGTAGTTTTTGTAAAGAGGAGGAAGGTTTATGCAAAAGCGAATAATATTCAGTCCTGTAACGCGTCTCAGCGGGTTATTATCCATTGAAGTATTTCTTGACAGAAACCGTGTTGTCGATGCTAACGTCAGCAGCACAATGTTCCGTGGTTTTGAATGGATAATGCGAAACAGAAATATCACAGATGCGGTCTATTTGACCCAACGAGTATGCGGTATATGTTCTCTGGCACATGGTGCCGTGGCTGGTTATCTGGTGGACGCCATATATGACAATGATATAAATGAAAATGCCCAATACTTGAGAAATATTATGCTGGGTGCTGATTTTCTACAAAATCACATTCGTCATTTCTATCTTTTCAGTATCCCTGACTTTGTCAAAATGCCTGAAAGACCGCCATTCCTTGGACAAAATCTGGCAGACGCCAGGCTGAACGAAAGAGATAATGAAGCTCTTGTGAGGCATTATTTCGATTCAATTAAGGCTTCCCAAGAAAGCCATCAGATTCTAAGCCTTTTTGGGGGCAAAGCTCCCCACCAGCACAGCTTTGTTCACGGAGGGGTTTCTGTGCCCGTGACTTCCGACAATGTCAATCAAGCCCTTGCTTTGATTCAAAGCATAAAAGAATTTATAATAAGCCGAATGATTCCCGATACTCAACTTATCTCTCGCACTTACAATGATTATTATAATATCGGTGTCACACCTGGGCGATTGCTCTCCTTCGGTTTATTTAAATTCGGGTTAAAGAATCAAAATAATTTATGGCCTGCAGGTGTATTGGAGGATGGAGATTTATTAGGACCAAAATTAGAGCTTATAAGCGAAGATATAAGCCATTCCTGGTTTGTCAAAGGGGACGATGGAAATGCATATGAAGAACAAATAAAACCGAATCCCTATAAGCCCGGAGCTTATACCTGGGTAAAGTCGGTAAAATATGACGGTAAATCTTTTCAAGGAGGCCCTTTGGCAAGGATGATATTATTAGGTCGTTATCGAGGGGGAACATCTACCATGGACCGTATCTATGCTCGGTCTCTTGAGGCCTTTTACATTTCTCAATTGATGGAAGAATGGCTCTATAAACTAAAGCCCGGACCTGCACCTATAAATCAGAAAACAGAGCCGGTTGTAACGGAAGCGGCAGCAATCACCGATGCAATGAAAGGCCCACTTCTGCACAGAACTCAAATCGAAAATGAACAAATAGAAAAATATAATATTATTACTCCCACCATGTGGAATTTTTCTCCTAAGGATGATTCAGGTCAGTTGGGTCCTGCGGAAGATGCATTGATAGGAACTGTAATACCGAAGCCGAATATGCTCTTTGCCGTTCTTGGCCGAATAGTTCGTTCCTTTGACCCTTGTCTGTCATGTGCCACCCATGTAATTGACTGTAGCGGAAATGTTATAGGTGAATTGAAAATATAATAGTAGCGATTAATATTTACGTATTTACAAAATATTGAATAATTGATATCATAGTATTGACAAAGATGGACAAAAAAACCTTTTTTATAGTAAATTAATATAAAGGTCCACAGAATCATACAAGAAATAAAGATAAAATTATACTATCTTCATTTATAAGGGCTTTTTACTATTGTCAATGGGCAAAAAGAACAAAGGGACGCCACGCTTATGGAAACAATGAAAAGGAGGTCTGTTTGTGGCACAACAAATTGGTATCGATGTAGGTTATGGATTCGTAAAAGTAACAGACGGTGAGGTTGGTTATTCCTTTCCCAGTGTGGTCGGAGAAGGTCACACTAAACCGACTTTCAGTACAAAAGTCAATCAAAGCCCCGCAATTGACAATTTAAAGGTAGGCATCGGGAATAAACTCTATTTTGTGGGAAAATCAGCTATTAGGCACTCTAGATTTGCATATCGGGATCTTTCTTACACACGATCTGTCAGTGATGACTTGGAAGTCCTGTTTTTCAGTGCTTTAAGTTTTTTTTCCAAAGGTGTTGATAATGTTTTTAATGTTGTTACAGGGCTTCCCGTTGAAAGGATGCATCTTGCCAATGATTTTATCAACAGAGTCAAAGGTGAAAGAACAATAACTTATTTTGACGGTGATGAGGTTAACGAAATAAATATTATCATCAACAATATTGAAATAGTACCACAACCCTTGGGTACTTATTGGTCATCCCTTTCAAACTCAATTATTTCACATGAAAGTCGCGTAGGAGTAATTGATATCGGTTTTAAAACCACAGATTTGGCCTCTATTGAAGATTCAGAGTACATACCCGAGAAAAGCAAATCGTTATTAGTCGGTTTGGATACAGCTTACGGTGATATAGGTTCAAGTCTTGTAACCGAATACGGATTGGAAAAAGAAAGCTATGTCCTTGACGGAATTGTCATAAATCACAGAATAAATGTGGCAGGAGAGACCATCGATATTTCGGATATTGTGGGCAGTGCTTTCGAAAAATTGGCTACTAATATTCTGGTTGAAGTCCATTCTCAATGGAGAGTATCGGAGTTCGATTGTTTATTATTGACCGGTGGCGGTGGTCAAGCTATGAATTCATATTTGCTTCCGGAGCTGTCCCATGCAAAACTTGCTTTAGATCCTATAACCGCCAACTGCCGTGGGTATTTGACTTGGGCAGGTCGTTTATGGAATCAGGGCATTCCTCAAGGTGATAAGAAATTAAAGTTTGTTTAAGGTATTTGGAGTGATTCGCTCATGACTTTGCCAGATTTTATATATGATGAGTTACTCACAACAAGTTCAAAAATGCAAGGTTTAATTGTAATTAGTGGCGTATTTAACGGAAACATTTGTAATGGAACTGATGTATATGTCACATCATCCGGTTATGTCAACGGTTATATTAAAGCAAAAAATCTAATTATCGCAGGTAAAGTGAACGGTAATGTTGAGGCGGA
The DNA here is from genome assembly GCA_012839145.1 of Thermoanaerobacterales bacterium. Classification (GTDB taxonomy): domain Bacteria; phylum Bacillota; class Thermosediminibacteria; order Thermosediminibacterales; family Tepidanaerobacteraceae; genus DUNY01. The sequence goes on along the minus strand of DUNY01000342.1, from coordinate 2,496 downwards.
CAATTTAAAAATCTGTGCTTCCGGTAAGCTATATTTTGATATAATTAATTACAAAGATTTAGATATTGAAGACGGCGGATTGCTGATAAAAAACCGCCTTACAGCAGCCAAAGGTGAAAAACGGCACTTGCATGTTAAAACAAACATTCCCACTTTTGATGATAGAGAAGTCCTCAGTTCTAATGAACATGTGCATTTTAAAAGCAGTTTTTAAATATATTCTTGTATTATGGTAAAAGCCGCTTAAAAAAGGCGGCTTTTCTGTTTTTAGGCACAACAATGAATCACAAAGAATATATGAGCTTTTTTCGATATGTGATATAATAGAAGATGAATTTTGGATTTCCAGCAAGTGGAGGTTTGTACATTGGAAAAAAAATCTCGCGACCTAATAACAAATAGAAAAGCCCGACATGACTATCATATATTGGAAACCTTTGAGGCAGGCATTGCCTTAGCCGGGACCGAAGTAAAATCTCTGCGGGAAGGAAAAGGCAATCTCAAAGATAGTTTTGCTCGAGTAGAAAATGGCGAGCTTTATTTATACAATATGCATATAAGCCCTTATGAAAAAGGAAACATTTATAACAAGGACCCATTGAGAACTCGCAAGTTATTGATGCACAAAAGACAAATCAACCGCCTTTTCGGGCAAGTCAAAGAAAAAGGCCTAACCCTTATTCCCCTTAAGCTATACTTGAACGAGCGAGGACTTGTCAAAGTGGAATTGGCTTTAGCCAAGGGTAAGGCTCTTTATGATAAACGTGAAGATGTTAAGCAAAGAGATGCCAGTCGTCAAATAGAGAAGGCTTTTAAAGAATTTAACAGAATGTAGTTTTAATTAATATTAAAGAAGAGAAAAGGAATGCCGATTTTTGATTTCGAATGTAAAGAATGCAGTAACCAGTTCAGTGGTTTGTCAGTATAAAAAATAAAGATAAAGTGCGCTGGCCTGAGTGATAAAGGTAAATAAACCTGACCAAGTTATACTCGCCACAGGCTCATTGCCTTTTATTCCTAATATTGAGGTTAAAGATAATAACACTGCTATAACTGCTGTAGACCTTTTGTCAAGTGAAAAATGGGTTGGCAGTAATGTAGCTGTCATAGGCGGCGGAATGGTAGGATGTGAAGTCGTAGACTTCCTGGCAGAATACGGTAAAAATATTACCATTTTTGAGATGTTGGATAAGATCGCTACTGACATGTGGGTAGCAATCAAGATTAACAGGATAAAACGTTTAAAGTAGAAGGAAGTGAAAGTAATCACTTCGGCTAAAGTATCTTCAATTGATGAAGGTGTCATAACTTACCAGAAAGACGGTGTTGAGAATAAAAGCCAGAAATTTGACACCATCGTCATGGCAGCAGGTATGCAGTCGTATACCCCGCTAAAAGAAACCTTTAGACAAAGAAGGAATCAAATACACCGTTATCGGTGATGCATCAAAACCTTCCCGCCTTCGCGAGGCACTTTATTCCGCTGTTGAGACTACAATTAAACTTTAATATTCTTACAATCTTTCTTATAAATAAATCTATCGGGGTATACTGTACTGAGTTTGCCAGATACGCAGAAAGGTTGTTATAATATACTAAGAAATGGCATGTCTAACATGGGAAATAAAAATATAATCATACTATATACGAGTTTACGCTGCCAAGCTCACTTGATATCTGCACTATCCTACATCGCGCAGGAGTAGCCGGAACTGCATAAGTGCGGCTGCAAAGCGTTAATTTATAGCTTAACCATTCTGTTGTCAGTAAGGTGGTTATTTTTATACTATATTAAAACAAGAGCTGTTGTAAATGAACTGCTTCGTTCGTTATACAACAGCTCTTGTTTTGTATTAGATCGATATCCTATATTCTTCTTGCTGCGTGGAAGCCTTCGTGGACAGCTTGCATTATCTTCCGTGGGCTATTGGTATCACCCACAGGAATAATGTCAACAGTATTTTTCAGCTTATCTCTTAGCTCCTCGGTGAGTTGCTTTCTCGACTTGAGACCTAGCGCACACACCACAGCATCTGCGATAAATTCTGTTATATTGCCGTCATGCTTACACCTTACATGTTTACCCGTCATCTCAACGATCTCGTGATCTGTCTTTATTTTTATACCAAGTTCCGCTAATTTCGAGTTAAGGACCCATTTTGTATATATCGGCATATCCGGTGCCGGTTCCGGCAGCATATCTATCATAGTAACGTTCTTTCCTTTTTCCGCCAAGAACATTGCCACTTCACATCCAACTAAGCCAGCACCACAAACTACAACATCCAGGCCTTCGGGGATTTCACCCTCCAACACCTTCAGGGGATCTAATATACTCTCATCTTTGGTTCCGTCGATGGGAGGTTTAAAAGTTGATGCACCGGTTGCGACAATTATAACATCAAAACCACCTTTAGCAAGGGTATCGCCATCCACCTTCGTTCCAGTCACGATCTTTGCTCCGCATTTTTTTACAGCATTGATAATGTAATCCGT
>DUNY01000346.1 GCA_012839145.1 Thermoanaerobacterales bacterium | reverse complement strand
GAATGAAGAACACCACCATATCCTGCATAAAAATCCTAGTATCTTCACTAGGTATGGGTGTAGTGGCTTATCTTGCGTATAATATTTTACTATCATATATCAGTGGGAACTTATCTTTGATTATTTCAATATGTGTAGGTGCAGTAGTGTACTTCGTAATTATTTATTTTATGAAGATAGAGGAAGTAGATACCTTGGTAAATGCGGCCAAGAAAAAATTGAAGGCAAGTGCATAAATATGTTAAATGGGGGTTTGGCATATGTATAGACCGCAAGGTTGTAGTAAACTAGAAAATGCGGACAAGTTGTTGGCGCCCTATTTGAAAGATATCTTGTGCTACAAGGAAAAAAGAAGCATCTTACATGTTTGACTTAACTAGACCATTCCTTTCGGCCTCATGGAATCGAAGTTTTTTACGCAGGAAATTACAATGAAAATAGACTTTATTATAGAAAGGATTATGATATCTTTTTTAAAACAATCAACGATTTATCGCAGTCATACCGGTATTTTATAAAGACAGACATTAAAGACTTTTTCTCAAATATTGATGTAAATTTGCTATTTGATAAGATAGATTATAGACTTTCAAAGACCGTGACCCCTATTTCTCAAAAAGATTTGCTAATATACAAAGAACTAATACAATGTTTAGGACAAGGTGAGTTTCCTTTAATAGAAAACAGCGTGGCTTCATCTTATTTAGCTACGGTTATATATTTAGAGCACCCGGACACATATCTTTATGAATTTATTGATAATAAAGAAACTGAAATAACGGATTTCTATATGGTGAGATACGTGGATGATCTATATATATTGTTTAATTCTGATAAACCCGAAAATACACTTACGCCTGTTATTAACCGGGTAATAGACACATATTCGAGCGAACTAAAGAAAATAAATTTATCTTTAAACAGGAGTAAAACTACATGGAAGAAAGTATCTGAGATTAATGACGAACTTAAAAAATCCTTGTATTACGAGCAGTTTAGCAACAAAGAGTTTTATATTACAGATTTGGTAGATAGTAGTGTTTTGTTAAAATTTCTTGGGCAAATTCAGTCTGCTCTCACTAATTGCATTTTAGATACCTCAAAATACCTGGAAATCATTAATAGCGTATTTTGTTTTCCAAACACGGAATATACCCCGGATGAAATTTTTAATTCTTTAATTTATGAGAAGCATCAAATGTTTGGCGACTCAGAAGTCGTGGATAAATTATTTGTCCTTTTTGATTACGACTATAGGTTCCTGAAATTAGACACAAAGAGACTAATGATATTGGTACTGAAAACTAAAAATGAGAATCTAATCAAACAGATGCTTTCGAATTTATTTGAAGCTAATCGGAATGGTGTATGGGACATATATGATACGTCCCTTGCTATAAACTACCTTTTGCAAAGAAACTTTCGCCACCGTGACTTACTTAATGTTCTTAAAAAAGAAGAAGGATATGTATATTCGTATTATGATTTATTCTGTAGGTTATCTTTTATGAGAACGATGGAAGTCTCACGAAAAAATTACATTCAGAAATTCATTGAAACGATCTATTATAAGAAAGATGACAAACTTTTTTTCCTTTATTTCATGTATATGATTGAGTTAAAAAAAAGAAATTATCTAAGTGCATTTGCTTATTATAAAAACTTTTTCGATAGGATTTCGGCTCATCTCGGCTTAGCAGCAAACAAGGATAGCACTAAAAAGGGAAAACCAAATTACAATAACTATTATAAAGAAGGTGTCTTAAAAACATTATACGGGGACATCCTAGGTTCCGGTAATAGAATAAGGTTTTGCAAAACTTATTGAGGCAGGAGCTAAATAAAAGAATATTTTTAAGTCAGCAAAGCTTAAGCAGGGTAAAATCCCTGCTTTTTTTACTTTTAAAATAATTTTGTCAAAAAAAAGGATTTGTTAGGAAAAATAAACATGTTCACTAGAGTTGTTATAGTAAAAAAAATTTTATAATTTGAAGGATTTATGTGGAATAATATCAAAATTATCTATATATTGGATTAAGTCTTAATGCATATACCGGTGTGGCGGAGCCACACCGGTATATGCATCAATCTACTCATACACTTGTTATTATAGGAGAACATGCGAATAGTTATCATCCTGACCGGGATAAAATTGGAGAGCGCAATTGGCAATGGTGGGAAATTGTAAAGAGTGCGGAAGAAAACAAGGGCTTTATTGCGGTTAAAATAAAACCTGATAATGCCGTCCCAACTCCACTATACGACAAGGGTGCTGGATGGGCTTATTCTTTTAGAGTAGATAGTATATTAAAGGCTATTGATAACGCATAAAAGATGATGGATAAAGTAGAAATTATTTACAAGCACTATGAAGATACTTTTTCTATTATCAGAGAACGTGAGAAGCAGAGGGATTTTTTATTTTTAGTTGTAATTGGATTTTTAGGTTTATTAGTTATACAGTTGACATCTTAGCCCCCTAACCGGATTGGACAACTAGTCTTAATCTGGTATATTAAAAACGGAGGGGAAAAATGCAACGAAAAAGGTCGTTCTACCTACTATTATCGTTTAAACAATCCCGACAGAGCCATAAATAACAGGGGCGGTCGTAAAGTTTCCAATGTTACTTACACCATAGACGGTCGTATGATTAGTAATGAACAAATAAAAGAGTGGCTCTGCAAGCTTATAGCAGGTGAAGGAGAATCTTACGGCTACATAAAACTTACATTTGCATTAAGGAGAAATCACCAACTAGTAATTAACAAAAAGAAAGTCTATCGATTATGCAAGGAACTTGAAATACTAAGACCTCAACGCAGGATTAAAAACAAGTATCCCAGGCGATGAGCAAGGAATATTACAATCGAAGAACCAAATAAACTCTGTGAAATCGATATCAAATATGGATATATACCAGGAGAGAGCAGATTCTTTTACATAATGCCAATCATCGATGTCTTTGACAGATTCATCGTTGATTTTCACATTGGTCTTTCCTGCACTGCTCAAGATGCAGCTCGAACCTTGCAAAGAGCCATGTTTAAACGGCAGTTATTTGATGCTAAGCAAAAGCCAATAATCAGAAGTGATAATGGCCCACAATTCATCAGCCATAATTTCCAGCAAAGCTGTTTAATTAACAAAGTTGAACATGAAAGGATTCCTTGTCGAACTTTTTAATTATGTTTTCAGCTCATCAAAAGGAAAATTTAACGTAGGCATCATGACAAGGGGACGTTTCGTTTGTCATGCTTTGTGAGAGTGTATATTTAGTGAAGTAGCAGTAAAGGTCTATGGGCTGTAATTGCCATCAACTCATCCGGATTCAAATTATAGGATTGCCAGATTGCAAGAACTGGTACAGGGGAAATAAAGGCATATTTTGTTAACGAATGAAAATTAAAGCCACGGCAACCCGGATTTAATTTTTTGAGGCGTTACACTTTCCAAAGATTTTTTTAAACAATTATCTACAGGAAAACATTATGCCACTCATAGAAATAGATACATTACAGCTTCAAAAAGACAGCTTTATAAACGAAGAAATAAGAAGACATTAGAATTGAAGTTGTAAAGTGAGGATTCGAGAGCAATTAAGTTTCCAATGGGTTCCAAATGTGTAAACCATGATTACATAAATGGTTAAAATCTTCTACATTACGTGTAACCAAAACTGCTGAACACAAAAAGGCTGTAGCTGCAACAATGGCATCTGGCAACTTCAGCTTTCGTTTATATATCTTTCTACTCAGTGAACGAAGTTCAGCGGCCTTTAATGCCACTTCAGAATCGACATCAATAATTTCGCCAATGTCTAAGATACCTCTAATCTTTATTCTTTGTTCTCGTGTTAGTTCATGGAAAGAAAATAATTCTGCTTCAACTATTGTGGAATAATACACTTTGTTAGTATTGTTTTCCAGCTTTTCCATTACCTTTACTATCTTTTCAACGCCTTTAAGTGTATAAATTACTATGTTAGTATCAACTAGGTATCTATTGAATGCTGGTTCCTGATCGATCATGCTCATCCTCCCTAATTCGTAGCATCTCATCAATTAAATCATTACGATCGCTTAAGATACCTGCAGCAGCTTTAACAGCACCTTTGGGTTTCGTCCTTTTAACTGTTTTTATAGTTATTTTATTATTAACAGGCTTAATTTCGACCCAATCGCCAGGTTGAATTTTAGCCATCTTTAGCACCTCCCCAATGGCAATTTTGCCATCTAATCCCACTTTTCTTTTGATTGGCAACATAGCTATATTCCTCCAAATGAATTATTATCATTCATTTAATATTATAGCATCTTGAGTCTAAATAATCTATTAATTTGTTTAATATATGGAAAAGGGACGGATTTGAGTCAAGGCCAAACTAGTGTGTAATTTCCCCGGTTATCTGCAGATTCTTTTATCTAACTGGCATAAACCTTATTTTATTTGTTATATTCTTTCGAGTTCATATGCGGCCATATCGATTTATATCTATAAAGGATCTTTTCGCATTATACATTGACAGCGAAATATATTATAAGTATAATTAAAAAAAAGATTCTGTAGAGGAGGTATATGATGGGCACACAATATGTTAAAACTAATCGTGCTTTTACTGTAATTCGAAAATATGCTTGGCTTTTTACTTTATTAGTAGCCATTGGAGGTTTAGTAGAGCCAAAGCTTGGACTTTTTGTGATATTTATTATGTCAGGGCTGATGATTACAGCGTTTTTTAGCGGCAGGTATTGGTGTGGCAATATTTGTCCTCATAGTTCATTATTTGATATATTAATATTACCTATAAGTAGAAATAGGGAAATACCAAAGTTATTAAAATCAAAGTATTTTATTCTAGGCTTTTTTGTATTCTTTATGTTTAATTTTTCAAGGAAAATATTAAATGTGGTCAATCAGTGGGGAACTTTTGGTTTTATGGATAAACTTGGGTTTGTATTTGTATCAACATATTTGATAGTAATGATATTTGGCGGTGCTCTTGCCGTATTGATAACTCCAAGGACCTGGTGTCAGTTTTGCCCCATGGGCACAATGCAAAAACTATCTTATAAGTTAGGCAAATTTGCCGGAATAGCTGATAAGACTGAAACAAATGTTACGATTTCAAGTCCCGAAAAGTGTATTAAATGCGGTAAGTGCTCAAAAGTTTGTCCTTTCCAGTTAACTCCTTATCTAGAATTTGATAAAAATAATCAATTCAGTAATATAGAATGCATAAAATGCGCTACTTGCATCAAAAATTGTCCCCTAAACCTTTTATCACTGAAAAACAAACAAGCATGATAAGGGGATATTTTGCTGATCGACCTGGCCCCTTTTCTCCGGACAATAACCTTGCTTTAGCTCCTACCGTTAGAACTTACGACACCATGGACGACATCTCAGTTACGAAACAGCTTCAGATGCCAAAGACAGCGGACCCGTCTCCTTTTATTCATTCTTTTTATTAAATAAAATTAACATTGAGAAATAGTGTAGTGGTTATGAGTTTATGATATAATATAAAGAAGATTCATATAGATCAAAGGAGTGGTTAATATGGCCATCTCAAAGAAACTAATATTAGAACTAGTTGAGGATTTGCCAGAAGAAAAAATGGGAAAGGTTATCAGCTTTATAAAGTTTATAAAAGAAGAGGAAGAGCCTATATT
>DUNY01000322.1 GCA_012839145.1 Thermoanaerobacterales bacterium | reverse complement strand
CAGAAAATATCCCAAAATATTATGAAAACCTGTCCCCGATATGAAATGGATGTAACCTTTCACCCTGAGGAAAAAAAGATAGATGTATTTCAAACAATTGAGATCACCAATGATAAAGAAAAAGAACTTAAAGAACTGTACTTTCACCTGTACCCAAATGCCTTTAAGACTTTTGACCAAGTTCCCTTTCCCCGGGGGGAAAGGGAGCGAGCTTATCCGGAAGGCTTTGCTCCCGGATATATAACCCTTAAAAAGCTGTTGGTTGAATCCCGCCAGATCAATTTTGAAATTGATGACACTCTTTTGAAGATAATATTGGAAGAACCTTTAAAACTCGGGAAAAAACAGGTTTTGACCTTTGAGTATGAAGTGGTAATTCCTCCTTCCCACGGCCGCTTCGGCTGCGGACAAAACACTTTTAATATAGCAAATTGGTACCCTATATTGGCAGTGTATGATGAAAAAGGTTGGCATAAAGATCCATATTATAGTGTAGGAGATCCGTTTTATAGTGAAGTGGGCCTTTATGAGGTACATATAAAAGCTCCAAAAGATTACACCATTGCTGCCAGCGGCAGCTTACAAAAAAAATACGAAGAAGGAGACCAAGACGTTTGGAGTTTTAACACGGGGCTGGTAAGAGATTTTGCCTGGATAACCGGTACAAGTCTTGACGTTAAAGAGGTCAGTGCCGGAAAAACCCGCATAACTTCTTATTACCCTAAGGACAAAGAGGTTTATGGCATGCAAGCTCTTGACCATGCCCAGAATGCGTTGTTTTTCTTTAATGATTACTTTGGTCAGTACCCATATGATGAATATTGTGTGGTAGCATCGGACTTTTATATTGGCGGTATGGAATATCCAAATCTAGTCATTATAGGTGTCGATTTTTATAGTGCCGGGGAATTCCTTGAGTACGTGGTAGTTCATGAAACAGCTCATCAGTGGTGGTACGGACTTGTAGGGAATAATCAGATTGAGGAAGCTTGGCTTGATGAAGCCCTTGCTGAATACTCGACTCTTTTGTATTATGAATACTTTTACGGCAGAAAAACCGGCCAAAAAGTTTATGAAGAAGCCATTTTTAATCCTTACAAACTTTACGAAGTGTCAAATACACCTGGCCCCATCCTAAGACCCTTATCTGACTTTACAGATTGGAAGGATTATAGTGCTGCGGTTTATTACAAGGGTGCTATAATGCTTATGGACTTGGAAGGTCGAATGGGAAAAGGGAAACTTCAGGAAGCACTGTGCTACTATTTTAAAAAAAGTCTGTATAAAAACGCTACAACCGCAGATTTCATCAAAGCTCTAAATCATGTAACAGGTGTGGACTGGACAGATTATATATATAACTGGCTTGAATGTAATGAAATACTGGAAAAGGTCGCGTAAATATGATAAATTTATTGTATTGTCATTGAAGAATGAATGAGGTGGAGGCTATGAATTATCATAAACGGGGTTTGCTGCTTGTCAGCCTTGGCACAATCTTTTTCAGTACGAGCCCCGTTCTTACCCGCTGGGTTAGCGATCTTCCCGTGGGTCAGATAGCTTTTTTCAGGATGTTCTTTGCTGCCATGTTCATATTTATTATATCTAAAGTTACAGGAACCCAGATTTGGCTTAAACCCGAAGATGTGCCTAAGTTTTTGCTTTATGGCCTGATTACTGCCCTTCATTTTTTGCTTTATATAGCCTCATTAATGTACACCACTATTGCCCATTCTCTTAGCCTTATTTATACGGCACCTGTTATGATTGCGATTTTAGCGGCATTGTTTTTTAAGGAACCTTTACCGCGATATAAATACTGGGGTATATTTATGGTAATTTTGGGAATTATTATCTTAGCGGGCTTTGAGCCGATGCTGACCAGGAGAATGATATTTGGAGATATTATGGCCATTGGGTCTGCATTAAGTCTTGCTCTATACTCTATAGCGGGACGAAAGGAACGAGATTATTATCACCTTTTTCAATATGTATTTTGGGTTTATTTTCTGTCAGCAGTTTTTCTAATTCCAGCAGCTATTAAAGACTTTATATTACCTACACCAAAAAACTGGGTATTCTTGCTGCTGTTAGGTCTTTTACCCACTACTTTGGGGCACACTCTCTACAATGCAGGGTTGCGGTATACCCATCCCGCTTATGTCAATTTGGTTATGACCCAGGAAATTACCGGAGGCACCCTATTAGGATATTTTTTGTTGGGGGAAGTGCCTGGAAAAAGTTCCATAATGGGCATGGTAATTATGTTTATTGGTCTTTTCCAGGTTTTACAAGTAGAAAGTTTGGAGAAAAATTGAACAAGAGGAAGGAAAATCTGATTTCACATAGAATATAATATAGTATATTACAATTTGATTACAAATGTATTACATTATTTTTACAAATAAAGTGAAATCTATTATGATTTTTAAGAGGCTAATGTAATCTGTATTGAGGAAGGTGATCACTAACACTTTCTGACAGATGCAAAAAAGAAAGGAGTGGGGGGATGGAAACACCTGATTATAAAGGGCTTTATTTGAAAGTGAAGACCGATAAGAAGACAAAAACTCTGGTGGCTGCCGTATTTTGCTCCTTAGTAGTTTTGGCTCTTTTTGCAACCCTTTACAGTCGCTCGGTGCTGGAAGTAAGCGTAAACGGTGAAAAACTAGGAAATGTAAATAATAACCAAATATTAACCGCAATTAAAAAAGAGCTTAAAGAAGAGTACAAAAACAAACTTGGTGCAGATGTAGAGTTTGTACAGAATATAAAAGCAGTACCGGTGAAGGCTTTGGGTCAGAAGCTTGATACAGAAGATGAGATGCTTAAAAAGCTGGAATCGGTTTTAACTTATAGACTTAAAGCAGTTGCGATTAACATCAATGGAAAAGAAATTGCTATGGTCAAGGACAAAGCCACAGCTGAAAAAGTTCTTGAACAGGTAAAAGATTATTACATCAGTGAGACACCAGGTGAATTGATTAAACTGGAAGTGGTCGAAAAGGTCAAATTGGTGGAAAGATACGTATATCCAAAAGAGGTCATAACTCCTGAAGAGGCAAAAGATCTCATTCTAAAGGGAGGCGTTGAGACTAGGACATATGAGGTAGTTCAGGGAGACAGTCTTTGGTCCATTTCACGAAAAGAGAGCATTCCCCTTGATGATCTGATAAAAGCTAATCCTCAACTAAAGTCTGAAAATGAATTGGCCTTGGGTGACATAATAAATCTAACGGAAGTAAAACCGCTTTTAAATGTTTCGTTGGTGAAGAAGGTTACTTATGAGGAATCAATCCCTTATAAAACCGAAATAGTTAAAGATGATACCCTGTGGACATGGGATCAAAAGGTAAAGCAGCCGGGAGAGAAAGGTTCAAAGGAAGTTGCGGCTGAAGTTTTATTTAAAAACGGTCTTAGAGTATCTGAGACAGTAATTGGTGAAAAAGTGCTTAAAGAGCCCGTAACCCGTGTTGTTGCTCGAGGGACAAAAGCTGAAGTGGCCTTCCGTGGCAGTGGCAGATTTTTGTGGCCTACGGTGGGACAAATTACTTCGCCTTTTGGCAAGCGCGGCAGAGAATTCCATTCGGGCATTGATATTGCTCAAAGCAAGGGTGCTCCGGTTAGAGCGTCCAATAGCGGTACCGTTACCTTTGCGGGATGGCGTGGTGGTTATGGTAATCTGGTTATATTAAACCACGGTGGCGGTATTGAAACTTATTATGCCCATAACAGTTCCATTACAGTATCGGTAGGCCAGCAGGTGGAAAAGGGGCAACAGATTGCAAAAGTAGGTTCCACAGGCAGGTCTTCTGGGTCTCATGTACACTTCGAAATCCGAGTCAACGGCAGTCCTGTTAACCCGCTGAATTATTTAAACAAGTAGTCTCTTGATTTAAAATCGAATATAAATATTTATGAAATAAAGGGGTTGCTAAAAGCAGCCCCTATTTGCATATATGAAGACACTAAAAATTAGACGGATGAAGCGGTTTACTGCCTCCAGAAATCAAGTACCTGGAAGAATAATCATCCTTGCATTGCAAAGAACAAAAGGAATATTTCAACGAAGACGAAGATATAGATAATCAACAAAAATAAGAAAATTGCATTTATATTGTTGTTATTTACCATATAAGATGTTATAATAATTATTATCAATGGAGTTGTTGCAGATGAAGCTCAAATTAAACATAAAAAACATATGCAAGGAACTGAACATTACGCAGGACAAGCTTGTTATAACTCGAACGATAGTTTTTCAACACTCCACCGTTGCCATTTGTATCTCGGCAAAAACAGCTGTGCTGTGATGGAAGCAATGAAGCTCAACATGCTGAGTACGGTGAGCTGTTTTGCAAAGTATTTTAGACCCATTACCACCGACAATGGTATGACTTAATAAACGCGAAACAGTGTGAGTTGCATTAAAAATCGTAAAAAGGGAAGGGGGAGTAATTGCGGAAATAATGAACCTTGATCAAAGATTGGTGCAAATCTCACAATCAACCCTAACATGCCTGTAAGTAAACAGTATATGAAGGGATGGGCAGGGGATTATCTCCCCAACTTTATCGCTGGAGTAGATTTGATTTTTAGTTAGCAAGCCGAAAATCAGCCGAACAAATTTACGTGGTGTAAGAGCAAGTGCTCTTTTATGCTGGTGAGTAAAAACCTCACCATACTTCTTGTAATAAGATTCATTCTGTTCTTATAACTGGCTTTAACACTATTTGCGACCTCGTTAAATGATATCTTAAATACTTGTTAACGGGTTTTTGTCATTCAATGGCCTTCTTCCAACTGATGCACTCCACCAGGTGCAGCCCATACCGAGTTATCCTTTGTAGAGCGAGAAACTGAGCCCCACGCCAAGCGCCCGATGGAATCCTGCCAATTCGGGCGAAGTCAGCGATGATAAGGCTTTGGGGGGCCCTTTTATCCATATTGATAAAAGACTGCTGTAGTAGGCGACGGTTTTAAGGATTCCTGCAGTAAACAAAAGGTTTAAAAGGCAACAACTTTTCACTTGATAGCCAAATTGACGTAATATTCACTTAATACAAGAGCCGGATTGAAAGCAATAATATTTCGCCATTAGGATATCTCTTTAAAAATGTTAGACAACCTAAAAAAACTAGTGTCTAAAACGAATTCTAAGAGGAGGTTGAAGGGTGAGAAGGAAGAAGCTTATAGCATTGTTATTGTCTCTTGTGATGGTTTTCTCATTATTGCCTATGATGGCGCTGGCGGATAGCACGGATCCACTAGCACTGCCCGGTACCCCTAGCGGCACTCTTGAAGTAAAATTGGACGGCGATGACCTAAATGTGGATTACTATACGGTTACATATGTAGCGGACCCTATACCCGCTAAGGGTGGTATGGGCGACTTTAGCACGGACTATCAGAAGATGCACATCTATGTGTCTGAAAGAGCTACCAAGGATTCTCCTATCATTCTGATGGTGAACAACGGCGGCTGGATGCCCAGCGCGTTAAGTCATAAAATAACGAATGAGGGTGAGTATGCTAGTGACAGCGACACTGATGTCATCGGTGCGGCATTGGATGCAGGCTATGTCATCGTAAACATGGGTACCCGTAGCCGAGGCCTTAAGGATGAAGCTGGCAACTATGTGGGTCACTCCCCTGCAGTGGTCACTGACGTCAAGGCCGGCATCCGATACCTGCGCTACAATGCCGGACTCGGCCTACTACCTGCCGGCAACACGGACCGAATTATCGTCACAGGCACAAGCGGTGGTGGTGGATTGTCGGTTGCTGTGGCTGCCAGTGGCAACAGCCCTGACTACTACCCCTATCTTTATGAGATAGGTGCGGCGGGTGTAAGCTATGACAATGATAACGGTAGCTACACCTCCACCATAAACGATGATGTGTTTGCCACGGTAGCTTACTGCCCGATTACCGACTTTGATCACGCGGACCAGGCCTATGAGTGGACCTACTACGAAACTAGAGGCAGGCTCAAAGGTGAAACTGTCCAAGACAGCGTATATGCCAAAGACTATCCTGTGTTCGCTGATGAAGTGATGGCTGCCTCTGCGGAGCTTAAGGCCGCTTATCCCGCCTATGTGAACGATCTCGGGTTAAAGCTTGAAGATGGAAAGAAAGCTCTGACGGCTGACAACTTTGAGGATGCCATCATAGCCCTGCTCGAAAAGGAAGTTGAGGAGGCGTATGTTAAGCGCGGAAAAAGTTTGATGGAAGGTGACTTACAGGCCTATGAAGGCTCAAATCCCCCCCGAGGCGCTTTAGTATTTGGCACAAACAGCCCTGATTGGGTTGATGATATTCATGCCTGGTACTCCATAGATGAAAGCGGCAAAGCAACCATTGACTACGATAAGCTGCTATACTTTGTGGCAAGAAACACGGAACTGAAAACCACTCCTGCTTTTAGTAACTATGGTACGCCGCATCAGCATTTTATGAATGAGGATAACCTCTTTGGCGCCCTCCCAACCCAGGAATACAGCCCTTTCGAGTTCTGGTCATGGAATAACCATAGTGCCGTGGGAGCCGCCGTATACAACATAGGGAAAAATAATACCGGCTCAGACTGGGACGATTACCTATCGAGTGAATACGGGAAAATTCTAAAGCAACAGATGAAGATGGTCAACCCAATTCCATACCTGATCGATGACAATGACGGGGACAGTGCGCCGTACTGGTACGTGCGCCACGGAATGAGAGACCGCGACACATCCTTCGCAGTTGAAGCACTCCTGTACTACGCCATGATAAATGACAGCAGTATCCGTGATGTGAACTTCAAATTTGCCTGGCTGCAGGGACACGGCGGCAACTACGACGTGCAGGAAGCCTATGAGTGGACTGTTGAGATTATTAATATAGCGGAAGCCTTTGATGATGTTACAGACGCCATGCCGAAATCGGGAGCACGAGTCACGGGCAATTTTCAGGTTCCCGTTGAAGCTTCCGGCGTTGATATCAAATACAGCAGCAGCCACCCGAATATCGTGAAGATCGAGGACGACGGCGCAGTTGTCGTAACCCGTCCATCAGCGGGCAGTTACGACGCCGTAGTAACAATAACTGTTACCATAGGTAGCGATAAATTAGCCAATGACGGTAAAAACTACGGAGCGGTTGGAGAAACCCGCACCTTCGAATTCATAGTACCTGCTCGGTCTAGCAGCGGTGATAGAAGCGGCAGCACTGTCAAACCGCCAACATCCGGTGAAGTAAAGTATATCGTTTCCGGAAGCATAGCTATAGTGGATATGCCGACAGATAAAGTGAATGAACTCATCAAAGACGCTAAAGGTGGCCAGGTCGTTCTTGACCTATCCAAAGCAACCAGCGCTACATCAGTTCAGCTTCCAAAGGCGGCGCTGAACGATATAGCAAAGGCTGATTTAGATATCACCCTTGAACTACCGACTGGCACCATCACGCTGGATAATGATATAGCGGCTTCAATCGTAAAACAGGCGGACGGCGATGATGTAAAAATTACTATCAATCCCGTAGATACCGGTAAAGCCCTCAACGCCCGCCAACAGGCTGTCGTGGGCGATGCCCCGGTCTATGACATCACCGTCAGCAGTAACAACCAACAGATTACCAGCTTTGGAAAGGGTCTTATCACAATATCCATCCCCTACACTCTGAAGCCGGACGAGGAGCCAGCGGGTGTTGTGGTTTGGTATCTGGATGAGGATGGCAACTTGGAGAGGGTCCAAGCCATGTACGATACACGCGCCAAGACGGTTGTCTTTACCATCGATCACCTGTCCCTGTATGTGATTGGCTACGATAAAGCTGCTACCTGGAAAAATCCTTTTATAGATGTAAAAGAGGGCGACTGGTTCTTCGATGCCGTGAGGTTCGTGAGTCAGAACGGCATGATGAAAGGCACCGACACCACTACCTTCGCCCCCGGTGGCACCACTACTCGTGGTATGATTGTCACCATCCTGCATAGGCTGGAGGGTGAACCTATCGTTTCCGGCAATCCCTTTAGCGATGTGGCAGCAGGCCAATGGTATACCAATGCTGTGGTCTGGGCTGCCGAGAACGAGATTGTAAAGGGCTATGGCAATGACCTTTTTGGCCCAGATGATCCCATCACCCGTGAGCAGATGGCGGTAATCTTGAAAAACTATGCCAAGTTCAAAGGCTATGATACTTCAGCCAAGGCTGACCTCACAGCATTTATCGACAATGCTGCGATCAGCAGCTGGGCCGTAGATGCACTATCCTGGGCAAACGCCGAGGGCCTAATCACCGGTATGGGCAACAGTCTCCTAGCTCCCCAGGGCAAAGCCGAGCGTGCCCAAGTGGCGACCATTCTCATGCGGTTTATCTAGAACATAGCAAAATAAAATTAAGCAAGGCTATAAGTAAACTCATTGAAAAATGGGGACACAAAGCTATAGGGCTAAGGCGATTTGTGCGATATGCTAGCCTAGCCATTCAAATGCAAAGTGCCTGCCTTCTTTATTAGGAGGCAGGCACTTTGTCGGTACGCCCGGCATGTGTTCTAAAGCCAATATTTCGCGCCGGCGGCCTCATTTACGCTATATACAATCTGAACAGCTTTACTCTCACGGACCCGCCCGTATAAGTGCACCTTCTCGTACAGTGCCATCCACCCATTAAATAGGGTAGCGGGTTAGCTTTTTATAATTTCTGTAATGTCATGAGTTTTAATACAGCACTTATTGAAACTTTTTTAATACCGTTTCAAGATTCGGTCGGCCAATCTCTTGAAGTTCGTATCTTACTCTGATTACAGGTTTATTAGGGTTTATAACTCGCGTTATATCTATGGGAGTGCCGGATAACACAACGTCACAGTCGATAAGGTTTATTGTTTTTTCCAATTCTTCCATTTGCTGCTTTCCGTAGCCCATAGCAGGTAAAACCTTGTTTAAGTGAGGAAACTTTTCATAGGTTTCTTTGATACTGCCTATTGCAAAGGGCTTGGCATCTATAACATCCCCGGCACCAAACTTTCTGGCGGCTACGAAACCTGCTCCAAATCCCATACCGCCGTGGGTAAGAGTAGGACCGTCTTCTATGATAAGTACTCGCTTGCCCTTCACCATCTCCGGTTGTTCTACATTGATAGGTGATGCGGCTTCTATGACCACCGCATGTGGATTGGCATCTTCGATGTTTTCCCTGACCATATTAATATCATCGGCATTAGCTGAATCAATTTTATTAATAATGATCACGTCTGCCATTTTTAAATTGGTTTCTCCTGGATGATATAGCATTTCATGTCCGGGTCTTAAGGGATCTGCCAGTACAATGTGCAAGTCGGTATGGTAGAAGGGAAAGTCGTTGTTACCCCCGTCCCAAATAATCACATCTGCCTCTTTTTCAGCTTCCTTTAGGATGACTTCATAATCAACACCGGCATAGACTATAATGCCGTTATCTATGTGGGGCTCATATTCTTCCCGTTCTTCGATGGTGCATTGATGCAGGTCCAAATCTTCATAAGAGGCAAAGCGCTGGCATATCTGCTTGCTTAAATCACCATAGGGCATAGGGTGTCGTATTGCCACCACTTTTTTACCCTTTTGCTTTAGTATTTTACACACGGCACGAGTTGTCTGGCTTTTGCCAACTCCCGTCCTTGTAGCACATATGGAAATGACCGGTTTTGAGGATTTTATAGAGGTGTTTTTCGATCCCATAAGGCGAAAGTCGGCGCCTGCAGCCAATACTGTTGAAGCCTTATGCATAATATCTCTATGGGAGATGTCGCTGTAGGCAAAAACAACCTGTCCTACATTATGTTCTCTGATTAAAGATTGCAGCTTTTCTTCGGTGTAAATGGGGATTCCATCGGAGTACAATCTGCCTGCT
>DUNY01000207.1 GCA_012839145.1 Thermoanaerobacterales bacterium | reverse complement strand
CCAAACCAGAGAGGGGTTTTTGAAAAATCCGCCGTTTTTTATGTCCTGGCTTACCCTAGTTAAATCTTGGTACACAATTCGCCCCGCACCCAGGTTTAGGTGACCCACCTCAGAGTTGCCCATCTGGCCCTCAGGCAATCCTACGGCAAGACCCGACGCCTCCAAGCTGGTGTTTGGATACTGTTTCATCAGTTTGTTATAGTTAGGCGTATTGGCATTTAGTATAGCATTTGCTTTTTTTTCGGAACTTAGCCCCCAACCGTCTAAAATCATTAACATCAACGGTTTTTTCGTCACTATCTTCAACTCCTACTGTAGATTGACGCAAGTTCTTAATTCAGGTGGAGATTCCTTCACTCCAACTGAATTTTAGAACTGCTAATAAATGACTTAATTGGCGTTTGACTCCCGCCTAAAAAGGCGGGAGACTTACACCAGTTAAGTCAGTTGAACGAGACTTCATTTAGAGGAGGATTCAATCTCCTCTAAATGTTAGTCGAGTCCATACTGGGCTTAACCGTCCTTTGCCATCCGCCACCTGTAGGGGCGGGGGGCTTAGGGCGGATTAGTTCAGTGTTGAAAGGAACAAAGGGCATAAAAGCTGTCAGGTTTAAGGCTTGCTCCACCTACCAAAGCCCCGTCTATGTCTGCTTCCCCCATTAATTCTTTTATGTTTTCTGGTTTTACACTGCCGCCATAAAGAATTCTAACCTTTTCCGCAACATCCTGGTTGTAATCTTTTGCAATTTTCTTTCTTATGGCTCCTATGACTTCCTGAGCATCAGCCGCCGAGGCAGTCTTACCTGTCCCAATAGCCCAAATGGGCTCATATGCGAATACTATTTGTTCCAATTGCTCCGATGTTATGTCCTTTAGGGCTTTCTCCACCTGTGACAGCACCCAGGCCATAGTGGTGCCCTCCTCACGCTGAACAAGACTCTCCCCTACACACACTATGGGAAGGAGACCGTACCGGAGAGCGGATTTTATTTTTTTATTCACGGTATCATCCATTTCGGCAAAATACTGTCGCCTCTCTGAATGGCCTATAATCACATAATCACAGGGAATTTCCTTTAACATCCCCGGCGAAACCTCACCGGTAAAAGCACCTTCTTCCTCCCAATGCATATTTTGGGCCCCCAGTTTTACCGCTGTACCTTTTATCTTATCGGCTGCTGTATAAAGATTTGTAAAGGGCGGGCATATAACAACCTCTGCTGTAAGCTTTTCAGTTTTTGGTAGAAAGCTTGCGAGAAAATCCAATGTTTCTCTTTTGTTATTGTTCATTTTCCAGTTGCCTGCTATTAAAGGTCTTCTGGACACAATAAGCACCTCCGGTTTATTTTAATATTAGTATTGTCGAACGAGACTTCATTTAGAGGGGCTTTGCCACTCTAAATGTTTAGTCGAGTCTATACTGACAAAACCGCCCTTTTGCAACCGCCGCCAATGGAGGCGGGGGACTTAGGTCGGGTTAGTCCATTGTTATGTCTTCATATCAGTTTATAACATATTTGGATAAAAATCCACCTGTCATCTATCATTTAGGGCTGCAACACCCGGCAGTTCCCTACCTTCCAGAAACTCTAGGGATGCTCCGCCACCTGTTGATATATGAGTCATGGCCTCGGCAAAACCTAGCTGCTTAACTGCCGCTGCAGAATCCCCTCCGCCTATGATGGTTACAGCCTTTGACTTTGCCATTGCACTAGCGACAGCGAGGGTTCCTTCAGCATAAACCTTCATTTCAAAGACACCCATGGGACCGTTCCACACTACGGTCTTGGCATCTTTTATGACATCGGCAAATTTATCTCGGGTTTTTTGACCTATGTCAACACCCATCTTATCCTTAGGTATCTGTGTGACAGATACAGTCTCATAGGGCAGCCCTTCCTCAAGCTTTGAGGTGACTACCACATCATCAGGCAGCAGTATCTCCACATTCTTTTGTCGTGCCTCTTTTAAAAGCGATGCGGCTAACTCTATTTTATCTGGTTCCAGCAGGGATTGTCCTATTTCATGGCCTTGGCTCTTTAAAAAGGTGTAAGCCATACCGCCACCTATCAATAACACATCAACCTTGCTCAGTAAGTTTTGTATCACTCCAATTTTATCCCCTACTTTGGCTCCACCCAAGATTGCCACAAAAGGCCTTTCAGGTTTTTCTAAAGCATTGCCCATTATTTCTATCTCTTTTTGCATTAAACATCCGGCTCCTGCCGGTAAAAACTGGGCTACGCCCACAGTGGAGGCATGGGCCCGGTGGGATGTGCCGAAAGCATCATTTATAAAAACATCTGCAAGACTGGCAAGGTTTTTTGCAAATTCAGGGTCGTTTTTTTCTTCACCTTCATGAAACCTGACATTTTCCAATAAAAGCACATCTTTAGGTTTCATTTTGGCTGCTGCTTTTTCCGCCACCTCTCCTATGCAATTCTGGGCGAAAGTCACTTCTTTTTTAAGGAGCTCCGAGAGCTTTTTGGCCACAGGGACAAGGCTGTATTTCGGATTTGCTTTGCCCTTTGGCCTGCCAAGATGTGATACTATAATAACTTTTGCCCCCTTGTCTATAAGATAATTAATTGTAGGCAAAACAGCTCTTATCCGTGTATCATCGGTTATGTTTTGATTCTCGTCTAGGGGAACATTTAAGTCTTCCCTTACCAAAACCCTTTTATTTTCCAGGTTGAAATCTTCAAGAGTTTTTTTGTTCATCGTCTTCGCCTCCTTCAAGTTCTAACAATTTGCGAGCCGCTCCTTCATCGGTAATAAAAACCGTTGGGCTATGGTATTTTAGAAAAGCTTGTATTGCAGGAGCTTTATTGGCTCCACCGGCTATAGCAATGACAATACGAATATTTTTTAAATCACTTATTGTAAGACCTACACTTGTAGTAGTGTGAACAACCTTACCTTTATTATCAAAGTAATACCCGAAGGCTTCCGCCACTGCTCCCATTTTATTTATCTCTATTATTTCCTGTTCTGAAAGGCCTCGCCTCCGTCCTATTTCTTCCGCCCCTCCAATACCGTGGAGCAGAATATTGGTCCGACGAATAATCTTTAATATTTCCCGAATTCCCGGTTCATTAATAATCGATTCCATGGTTTCAGGACTCAGGTTATCAGGAACGTATAACAGCTTATATTTGGCCTCAAGTTTTTTTGCCAATTCAGCCGCTATAGTATTGGATTCGATTTCAACCCTTTCTCCCAACCCTCCCCTGCCTGGAACTACTATAACATCTTTAAGCCCAGATATTTTTTCCATAGCCCGGGGAATTTGTGCCATTGTTGTTCCACCTGTTACAGCTACAATATCCCCGTTATTTATGGTTCTTTTAAGATATTGAGCCGCCTCTTTCCCGAGCTGCATTTTGATGGTTTCATCCTCATCGGAATTTCCCGGAATTATAGAGACATATCCGCAGTTGAATTTCCGTCTTATGTTTTGGGCAATGGGATTTAGGCCTCTTAAATGATATATGAAATGCTCCAATCCAAAAATAATTTCTTCACCGGCACTGGTCAATTCCATGCCTTTTGAATCAATTTTGAGCAGCCCCTGTTCCTCCAGCCGTTTGACTTCAGTTCTAAGCTGTCGTTCAGACCATGAAAGAATAGATGATAAAACTCTTCGTCCGATAGGTTGATTGAAGTAAATATTGCGCAGTATGGTGTGTCTATTTTCTATGGTAAGAGCTATTTCCGGAGCTATTTGTTTTAATAATTCCGCCATTTCTTCCATTATTAATCTCCTTAAACAGAGCAGCATAACGAAACAAATGGCTGAAAAACCCTGCCTGAAAGCAAAGGTTTTTCAGCCATGGTTCTTGTCACTTTTAGAATCCTTTAGCTGCTATATATTTAACTAAATCCATGACTCTGTTTGAATAACCCCATTCATTGTCATACCATGCTACAACCTTTACCATATCATCTTCGATTACCATTGTTGATAATCCGTCAACGATAGATGAGAGTTCACAGCCTTTGAAATCCATTGATACCAAGGGTTCTTCAGTGTATCCCAGGACACCTTTCATCTTGCCTTCAGCAGCTTCTCTCAAAGCTTCATTTATTTGCTCCACTGTGGCACTCTTAGACAACTGGCATGTAAGGTCTACTATAGATACCGTCGGTGTTGGCACTCTGAGAGCAAATCCATTGAGCTTGCCTTCGAGCTCGGGAATTACCAATGCAACGGCTTTTGCAGCACCCGTAGTAGTTGGAATTATATTGAGTGCAGCAGCCCGAGCCCTCCGAAGGTCCTTATGAGGAAGGTCTAGTATCCTCTGATCGTTGGTGTAAGAGTGTATCGTGTTCATAAGTCCTTTGTCAATTCCAAAGCTGTCCATGAGCACTTTGGCTACAGGAGCAAGACAGTTGGTAGTACAAGAAGCGTTGGAAATTACATGATGTTCATCGGGATTGTATTTTTTTTCGTTGACACCCATGACTATTGTAATATCCTCGCCTTTTGCAGGTGCACTAATGATAACCTTTTTTGCTCCACCATCTTTAATATGCCCTTCAGCTTTGTCTTTTGCGGTGAAAACACCAGTGGACTCTACTACAACTTCTACTCCCAAATCCCCCCATGGAATTTTGGTCAAATCTCGCTCGGCAAATATTTTAATTTCTTTGCCGTTAACGATAAGGGAAGATTCTCGGGCCTCCACTTTTGCATCAAAGGTCCCAAAGACCGAGTCATATTTTAAAAGATGAGCCAGAGTCTTTGTGTCATAAAGATCGTTAATGGCTACAACATCGATTTCCGGATGTTTTGAAAATGCGGCCTTTAAGGCATTCCTTCCTATACGGCCAAATCCATTGATTCCTATTTTGATAGACATAGAAAACTCCTCCTTGATATATGTATTTATTGACTTTAAAAAGTTATTCTTGCAATCTGACGCGAAATGTACTCCTTCCTACTTAGAATTTACTTATTGACTAATATTTTATTCAATTACTGTCAGCAATTTGTTGTATAGGGTCGTTTTATGTCCCTTGTATGTGTTTATTGTCCCATGTGTTTTAAAAAAACAGGGTTTTTGTTTTGTTTGAAACAAAAACACCTTATAATAGTATTAAAGGGAAAAATTGCTGATATTATATTTATAATTCAACAAAGAATTCTAAAATCCTTCTTGTAAATACAAATTTTAATATCTTTTTCTTTTTGTTGATGAGAGTATGCCAGTTTCCTCCCGATATTTTGCCACTGTCCTTCTAGATATGGTAATACCCTTTTTCTTCAAAATATCTGCAATCTTTTGATCACTT
>DUNY01000229.1 GCA_012839145.1 Thermoanaerobacterales bacterium | reverse complement strand
TGTAATAATAGGTGACCCCGTTTTTGACATTATAGTCTGTGTAACTGGTGCCCTCTATAGCAAAGTCAGTTATTGGAGCTTTTTGGTATTTTCCACTGGAAGTGCCTCTGTAGAGATAATATCCGACTATGTCGGCACCCTGGGCTGGTTTCCACTCTAAGTTTACACAGCCGTCACCACCGGTGGCATTGAGTGCAAAGCTTTGTGAAGGCACATTCATTACTAATTGCTGTTGTTCTTGTGATACACTTTGTAGTCCTTGAAGCAACAGTTCTTGGGGAATATTCATCACTTCAATACCCCGTATTTGAATGCCGCTCATGTCGGCAGGGTTAATCCTGATATCTATTAATTGCTGGGTCGGCGATGCTCCAGTAGGATCTTGCTCAAAACCATGACTCTGCCAGTGGGATACATAACCCTCCTCCGGCTCATAATACACTGTTTCTGTTTTTTTCAATCCATCGTGCACAATCTCTACTGTATAATCGAGTTGCCAAGCAGGGATTGGCGTGTTATCAAAAGAAAATGAGCTAATAGCTTTTTTATCATTAGAAGAGGTGTTGTCACCACCCAAGAAGCGCTCTATGCCCTTCGGCGCTTCAGGAGCATTTGGCAAATGTGGTAACCTATCCACTTCTGAGCCTATGGCTGATTGATCCAAGCCAGATCCGGACTCTTTTATCATGGGAGGTGCTGTTTGAGTTTCTGAATACAAAGGCATTCTAATAGGAGCTGTAGCCAAACCCGTCACTCTGTCTACAGTTAGCTTCACTTGACCGGTATATGGGGTATTACCCTTTGTGTTGCTGATAGACCCTTTGGTAACTCCTTGCAGCATATTTGGATTTTTGGCTGATAAAACGGCATTCGGACTCAAATTTAGTTTCAGGCAATCAATGTTGGCGGGCTTATAACCTGATAGAGCAAATATATCCATATCTTCAAAGCGCAGCACTACATTAACCTCATCACCGCCGATCAATTGAACAGGCAGTTCGAATTTGCCACCGATAGCATAGGCCTGATGCGCTGCCGTAGACTCTCCGGGTCTTTTTACTAATATCGATAGAGGACCAGTATATTCTCCCGATACAGTCCCATAAACCAGATCGTTAAATGCATCGGCCTCAAACTCTATTATGGAATAGGGAACCGTCGTTCTAATAGCTTTTGTTCTAGCTGCGTATATCTCCATGTCACTTTCTTGTTGGACTTGGGCGGCGACATGGTCAAAGGGAGATAGATAAGCTGTTTGCCTAAATTGACCACTTTCATCGGTGGTAACGTCCAATGAAAGATTTCCCAGGGACCCCCCTCGCTTATTTAATAAGAGCACATTTATTGTAACGGGGCCCTGATAAGGCCTCTGGTTGGGAGGATCACCGATGACTACATGGCCTTCTATCAAGTCTTCAGCGGCATCTGCCTTGTCTATATATACATCGGTTCGACATCGGATTTTCTCCACACCTTCGGAACCTGCCCCCGCAGGACTGCCGCTACTGCCGGACCAGGTTTTGTCGAGAAGCATGAATTTTAATTCGAAAAGTCCTTTTCCTCCCACTTTCATATCTTTCTTTTTAACTGTAAAGGCATCGGCATACACTCTTATAAAGAAATAAAGTTTGAAAGTGGCTGAAGCAGCCTTACCACCTCCTTTCATACCCTCGGTATCACCCAATTCAATGTGAAAAGTACAATTACCTTCCACCCCTAGCCTTACCTGCACCTCTAAGAGTTTAAATTTAAATATCTCTATGCCAAAACCAGCCATGACCCCGGCCTGAGCAGTGATATCTCCGTCAATAATTATACCTATCGATTGTTCCTGAGGATCAAAGCTTCCGGTGGGAATTATACCCAAGGGTACCCCCGGTGCAATTAATGAAGAGAAATACATGTTTACACCCATATTCGCTTTACCCACCTGCTGGAATCTCATCCTAAAGGTGAGCTTGCCGTCCAGACCCACGACGGCAAAAACGCCGACATATATCTTAATCTTTGGATCACTTGGATCGTCACAGATATAATATCCGTAAATTTCCTGCCAGCGCTCTTCTTTAAACTTGATATTACCTTCAATGAGCACATTTGAATCTACATTCATATCTACACTACAGTGGACTTTTGCATATGGTGATACTAATGTATCCCAACTCGCATCAAAATTGATTTTCGGGTCTGAGATTTTTATCGTGCCCTCACTGATCTTTATCTTGACTCCAAAATTGCTCTTATCACTTACTCCCGTCCAATTGTAACTATCCGTGCTTTCTCTCATTTCTTTTTCAGCCTCTTTTTTGGCCTTTTCTACTGCTTTAGCATCTTTTGGATCGGGGTATTCATAGAGGACAAAATTTTTCAGCTTAAATATATAGGTCTTGCCTTCTTTTTTTATATCTAAAGAAGAACCTTTGTTTGAATTTTTGTTTGAAGAACTTTGGATTGTAGCATTGGCAGCCGCTCTCTCTGACTCAATTTCCACGCCCTCATACTCCACTCCCTGGGGAAGGCTTGAAAAGTCAATATTACCTTCCGTCAGCGGAATTGTCTGATGGGGAACATTGAATTGTTGCAGGACTTCATCAATGCCGGGCTCCGCCACTGGAATCGTCTGGTTCCCCAAGGCGTCCAAGGAAGCGTTGCCTACCACTTTGAAAGCTGCATTGGTTACCGGGTCAAAGTAGATATCCCCTAATTTGGGTGTTAATTCAAATCCCCGGTTAATAACCAAGTTTTTGGCATAAACGGGAATCTCCTGAGATACTGCAGCTGTCGGCAATCCTGTCGGTGTTAACCCTGTCGCCGGAAGGTTTTTGTCGATATCTGGCTTTTGAATCCCACCGGATTTGGCCGTTCCGTCACCCTGAATCTCTGATAAATCAGGAATGTCTTCCAGGGTATAGGGAACTATCGGCAGATTGATAACCTTGGGATTGAACTGATAACTCACTCCCCCAATGGTCGAGGGGGCCTCCCTTGCCTGATAACCTGACGGATTTATTCCGGGAACCGTAGGCGTAACAGGCGGCCGCATAACAGGAGCTGCCAAAGCTCCGGCCGGGGGAATTATTGAAACAAAGGTAAAAGTCATTACCAGCAAGACACTAAACCATTTTTTAAACCTCTGCATTAGAACTTACCTCCTGTTTATTGTTTCGTGACACTGTGAATATTCATCCTTAGGATAAAATAAAAAACTAATTAACTTTCATTGTGTTGTCCTCCTTAATTTTTTTATATCAACAACTTTTATATAAATTTAACATTGTGCATTTCTTTACTTTACTTAAAATTGCGCATCGTTTTTCAAATATTGCGATTTTTTATTATACTTTTCTTCTATTTTTTTGCTGTTTCATACTCATGGTTTTTTCACATTTTTTCACTTTGCAACAGTTTTCGATATGCTTTTGGCGATACCTATCTTTTGTCTGAAAACCGTGCTAAAGTTGGTGCTTTCTATTGCTTTATCGGGGAGCGCAGTCTATGCATAAGAACTCATCCTCATTAAAGTCCGAATCGCACACCCATCGTCCACATCCTTGGCAGCGGTTAAAATGCTGTCTTGCTTCTTTTTGTGCGCCTTCAAATGCCTCATCATGTTCCTGTTGCCATTCGGGGCTCATTAGGGACAAACGGTCATAAAGCGTGTTATTATCGGCTCTCCAAGCTTTATTGTTCAGAGTGCCTTTAATTAGATTACCGATGGTTCTTGCACCACCTGAAATACTGCGCAGAAAAGAACCCTTTTTCTTTTTAAATATTACCGATTCAATAAATGTGGTTCTGTAGGCATGATGGCATAGATCACAGAAAAAAGTGAACTGAAAACCCGCTTCGGAACTGTTATCCTCATAATCTTTTGTAAATGGCTTTAACATGTCGGCACTCTCCTCACCTCATTTTTTTGCCACAAGCGGTGTGTTTACTGTTTTGAAAAACTGTATCATCCCATACCACCGGGTGTAATATTCAATAGATGGTTCATTATTTCCGCGCCTTTGACTCACCATCGCATGCAGCAACAAGAAAGTAAGGTCTATAGCACTGCATATAGTTTTCCGATAGTTATAAACTTGCCAATCGTAGGTAGCGCTATGCTTTGCCACCGAATCCGTTTATTAGACCCGTGATTCCAGTATCATTAAAGTATTTCTAAAAATACAGCTGAGTACTCGTTCCCAGTTTAAATATATCTGTAAAACTGTCCACTGTAATCCTCCTAAGGGTGATTATACGGGATGGACTAGGGGTGATTTTAGGGTGATTTTATATAAAAATGCATAATTGAATAAAAAAAGACACATTGGGTGTGCCAATGTATCTCATGTATTATGTCTCTTAGTAATCAACACGGTCTTGGGCTTTGTGATTTTGGATAGTTCTACCGTTGAAACATTTCCGATTCAACGAAGCTACAAATAAAATGATAAATAGCTAAATGATATTCCTGAATTTGATATGTTTCATCTGCCGGTGCAATAAGACAACAGTCAGAGATCCAAGCCAATTTACCACCGTCCCCGCCGGAAATTCCGATGCATTTTATACCTTTTACCTTCGCTGCCATGAAAGCACAATATACATTTTCTGCATTGCCCGACGTGCTGATTCCTATAAGAACATCTCCGGGTTTTGCGTAGCCTATTACCTGTTGCGCGTAATTTGTGGCAGCATCAACATCATTTATAAAGGCAGTATTAAAAGATATATGCGCACTTAAGGATATTGCAGGAAGACTGCCCTGCAACTTTTCAGCAACTTCCCTTCCGGCTTCTCCGAAATATTGATAAAACTTGTCTTTTAAGGCAGCATCCAAAGGTCTCTTTAAAAAAAAGCCCTTCATCAGCTCACCTACGATATGATCTGAGTCTGCGCAGCTCCCACCGTTTCCGCAGATTAAAAGCTTTCCGCCCTTTCGATAAGCTTCCAATACGAAGTTACAGGCCCGCAAAATATCTTGTTTCATGAATTGCAAATCTCTATGTCTCACAAAGAAAGAATCCGCTATTTTT